>JAPLPC010000072.1 GCA_026400425.1 Hyphomicrobiales bacterium
GGACCGGGATGAACGTACCTCTGGTGGAGCTGTTGTCGCGCCAGCGGCAGTGCAGCATAGCTATGTACGGACGGGATAACCGCTGAAAGCATCTAAGCGGGAAACCCACCTCAAAACGAGTATTCCCTTGAGAACCGTGGAAGACGACCACGTTGATAGGCCGGATGTGGAAGTACAGTAATGTATGTAGCTTACCGGTACTAATCGTTCGATTGGCTTGATTGCTCTCATTTTCAATGTCCATGCACACAAGCATGACGTGCGAGAATGATGGAAAGACCAAATCAGTTATTTGCTTCAGCTTTGTCCTTCGCCGGCCTGGTGGTTCTAGCGAGGAGCCTCAACCCGATCCCATCCCGAACTCGGCCGTTAAACTCCTCAGCGCCAATGGTACTATGGCTTAAGCCCTGGGAGAGTAGGTCGCTGCCAGGCCTGCAAAGGACAAATGCTTCTCAATCCTCTCGACGATATCAACAAACAAAACCGCCGCGTCCCAGAAATGGAACGCGGCGGTTTTGCGTTGGGATCTTCCCATAATCCGGCAAACGCACTGATGCACCGAACGCGCGTGGCTGCGATCGACCAGACACATCCATGCGCTCGATCGGCTGCCGGCGACGGACGCTATACGTCGCGCTTTGATGAGCATCGCCGTTCGGCGCAGCCTCGCTCGTGCATGACGCAGCTGCTCTTGCGTCGACAGCTCGACGTTCACTGCGTTCTCGGCGCTCGATCGGTCGGATTGCGATGTCTCTCGCACGCGATCCGCTTCATGACGCTTGCAGAGCGGCGCCCCCCAGTCGTTGCGGCTCTATCGCATGGCGGCATCTGCGATGGCCAATCCCGCGAATCCGCGCCGACCTGACGCTACACTTCGCCCGAGCGCTGCAGCACGCCTCGGCGAGGCCGTGCGCAACCCACATTGGCTGCGCAAAGAACTTCGCTAGCTTGCATGATGTCGCGCTGACATCGGCAGTGACAGCGGCAACCGCGCCATTGCACGTCATGACCGAATGCTGCGATGAGCAAAGCCGTCGCCGTGCGATCGATCTTCTGATCAACGACGCCAGGCGCGCAGCGATCGTGTAGGACAAGTGAAAGCGCTGGCGCCGCAACTCACGCTGGCGTCGCTGATCGCGTCATGCGCGCTGAATGACGTGATCCGCCAATGCACGCCGTTCCACGTTGAAGGGTCTTCGCATCGCAGCGTCGATCGCTGTGCGTTGCGAAAAAAAATTCACCCTTACTCACGAACAACGTCGCTTTCCACACGGCAGAGACTGCAGAAACACCTGTGCCGCAGGCGGATCTCGCATGTCGTCGCGCGTGAACCTGTTGCGACGATTTTTTGACGATTTGGCGTTGACAGTTTCGGGGGCCACCGCCTATAAACCGGCCACTGAGCGCGGCGGCGCCGGGGCCAACGGCCCGGGATGCAGAGCACAGCTTGGTAAGCTCCTTCACCTCGAAGTGTGCATCAACAGTCGATCAGTTGTCGATTGTCGATTTTGCGTCGGGGTCAGGGTGTGGGGCTTCTAGGAATAGAAGCGTCACAACTTCCTTCTTCAGAAGGAACCATCACTCCGCCGAAATGACGGGCTGATGAAAATTCTGAAAAAAGAGGTTGCTTCCTTCCTCGGGAGGGTCTACTGGTTCGCTCCCTTCGGGGCGCAGGCATCCACGAGATGCCGACCTGGTGGGTCTCACTTTGGAAGATCTTCTTCGGAAGATCAAAGATCGAGATTTTCTCCTCGCAAGAGGAGGTGACGCTTCGTGCGTCGGGCTGTTTGACAAGTTGAGAAGAAGAAAGAGAAACGTGGACGGCGGAGTCCTTGCGGGTCTTGGTTCTGAGATATTCGGCGCGAGCTGGTATTGATGGATTGGGGCCGGACGAAAGACTTCGGCGGCACTACGTTTTTTACAAGGAAACACCATCGTTGTTCTGCGCTGTGAAGCGCGGGCAGCAAATCACCGGGTCTTCGGATCTGGTTGATTTAGAATGGTGGGATCCTCGTCAAACGTTGTGATTATGCCGGTTTAAAGTTTCAAGTCCAACTTGAGAGTTTGATCCTGGCTCAGAGCGAACGCTGGCGGCAGGCTTAACACATGCAAGTCGAACGGGCGTAGCAATACGTCAGTGGCAGACGGGTGAGTAACACGTGGGAACGTACCTTTTGGTTCGGAACAACACAGGGAAACTTGTGCTAATACCGGATAAGCCCTTACGGGGAAAGATTTATCGCCGAAAGATCGGCCCGCGTCTGATTAGCTAGTTGGTAGGGTAACGGCCTACCAAGGCGACGATCAGTAGCTGGTCTGAGAGGATGATCAGCCACATTGGGACTGAGACACGGCCCAAACTCCTACGGGAGGCAGCAGTGGGGAATATTGGACAATGGGGGCAACCCTGATCCAGCCATGCCGCGTGAGTGATGAAGGCCCTAGGGTTGTAAAGCTCTTTTAACGGGGAAGATAATGACGGTACCCGTAGAATAAGCCCCGGCTAACTTCGTGCCAGCAGCCGCGGTAATACGAAGGGGGCTAGCGTTGCTCGGAATTACTGGGCGTAAAGCGCA
>JAPLPC010000592.1 GCA_026400425.1 Hyphomicrobiales bacterium
CCAGCACCAGCAGCACGAACAGCAGCGACGCCGCATAAAAGGTGATGATCAGATAGCCAAGATTGAACAGCGCGCCGAGACCGAACGAGCCGATGGTGAAAGCCATCGCGCCGAAGGCGCCGATCGGCGCCAGTTGCACGATCATGCCGATGATGCGGAAGAACATCTTGCCGGCGAGGTCGATACCCGCGGCGATCGTTTCGCCGGGCTTGCCCATATGCGAGATCGCGAAGCCCGACAGGATCGCCACCAGCAACACTTGCAGCAGGTCGCCTTTGGCGAGCGAGTCGAAATAGGAGGTCGGGATGATCGCCATCAGATGGCCGACGAAACTCTCTTCCTTGGCGCGCGTCACATAACTCGCGACCGACTTCGGATCGAGCGTGGCGGGATCGATATTGAAACCGGCGCCGGGCTGCAGAAAGTGCCCGACCAACAGGCCGATCAACAACGCCACCGACGATACCACCTCGAAATAGAGCAGCGTCTTGCCGCCGATGCGGCCGACCTTACTCATGTCGCCGATGGAGGCGATGCCATGCACAACGGTGCAGAAAATCGCCGGCGCGATCATCATCTTGATCAGCGCGATAAAACCATCGCCAAGCGGCTTCAGGGCCTTGCCGGCATTGGGATAAAAATAGCCGAGCGCCACGCCGATAATGATGGCGATGATCACCTGGATATAGAGGATCTTGTACCAGGACTGTTTGCTCATCGCTGCGTCCATTCCGTTTGCGCCACCTGATGCGGCCGCGCTGCGCGGCGCCAATCGGCCTAACTGCGACAGAACAACGCAGCTTGTACAGCCAAATGACATAAATCATGCGCAGGACCGCCATGCTCGATGCGCATGCGGCTGCCTTGCCTGAGGTCGCCTATGAGGACATCGAAGGTATGGATTGAAGCGCGCACGCGCCGTCGGTGACGCGCCCTGGCGCGAAGCGAGACTTCCCTGTGGTCCCCCGCAAATGAGGGGAATGACGCGCCAAGAAGCGCATGGTCGGGTCGTGTTCGCGATGTCCTCGGGCCGAATCGTCAGCCTCCGTCCATCGCGCAACGCCTCTCGGCGCGCCACCGCGGGATTTATGACTGGAGGACCGTTCTCTCCGGCACCGGCACGTTCCCTACGGCCTCGCTGAGCAAGGGTTCGGTCCCGTTGATCCCGACGGATTTCTCCGCCGTTCACCTGTGCCGTCGCAGCCGACTTCGGCTCTCCCTCCTAATGGGGAGCGACGGTGACCCCCGGCCTCCCGAGTCCCTGCTTGCGAGGCAAGGCCGCAGGCACCGCATCCTGTTCCACCTCAAAAGACGCCCTCGAGAAGCGCCCCTCGCGAACAGGACGGAAGGGAAGCTAAGACATAATAGGAATTATGTCAAGGGTGCATGCTCCGCCGCCGCCGCCCGTAATCGGTGGGACCGCATGGTGGCATCTGGCAACGCGTAATTTGCGGCAAGGCGGGATCACGCCACGCGATGCGGACAAGCGATCCACCATCAAGTTACCGCCGCATCGAGTTGTTAGCATAGTGACGCGAATAAGTTCCATGTTGGATGCGTCAAGTAATGGATCGGTTGAGGAACATTTCATTCGCTGCGTGTTGCATAGCCAGCCTGTCGCCGGTCGGCTAACCTCACGGCGCCAGACGCAGGACTTGCAGCAAGGAACCCATGAAGATCGACCATATCGCGCGTGCGCAATTGCTTGAGAGTATCGAAGCGCTGGCCGGGGCGCGCAGCGTCGACGCCATCGTCCAGGTGCTCCGCCGCTACGCCCGCGACATTGCCGGCGCCGATGGCATCAGTGTCATCCTGCGCGAGGGCGAGTTCTGCCATTATGCCGCCGAGGATGCGATCAGCCCGTTGTGGGCCGGGCAGCGCTTGCCGGCGGCCAATTGCGTATCCGGCTGGGCCATGGTGCACCGGCAGACCGTCATCATTCCCGATATCTATGCCGACGAGCGCGTGCCGCATGATCTCTATCGATCGACATTCGTGCGCAGCATGCTGATGGTGCCGGTGGGATCGCCCGACGTGACGGCAGCGATCGGCGCCTATTGGGCGGAGCAGATCACGCCGCATGCGGTCACGATCAACCGCCTCGAAACGCTGGCCCGCTCCGCGGCCATTGCGCTCGAAAACGCCAGACTGCTCGATGCGCTCCGCGTCAGCGAGCGGCGTTTCGAAGGCATCACCGACTCCATCGATCAGATGATCTGGTCGACGCGACCGGACGGATTCCACGACTACTACAACAAGCGCTGGTACGACTACACGGGCATGCCACCGGGATCGACCGATGGCGAGGAATGGAGCGGGATGTTTCATCCCGACGACCAGGATCGGGCCTGGGCACGCTGGCAGCACAGCCTCGCCACCGGCGACCTTTATGAGATCGAGTATCGGCTGCGGCATCGCAGCGGCGACTATCGCTGGGTGCTCGGCCGTGCGTGGCCGGTGCGCGACGACCGCGGCGCGATCTCGCGATGGTACGGCACCTGCACCGACATTCACGAATTGCGTACGGCGCAGGACGATCTACGTCAGCTGAACGCATCGCTGGAAAGCCGCGTCGATGACCGCACCGCCGCCTTGCAACGCGAGATCGACGAGCGCGACCGACTCGAAGATACGTTGCGGCAGATGCAGCGGCTCGAAGCCGTCGGGCAGTTGACCTCCGGCGTCGCGCATGACTTCAACAATCTGCTTACCGTCATTCTCGGCAATCTCGAATTCCTGCAGCGCGATGCCGGGCAGACCGCAGATCCAAAATTCGGCCGCCGCATTGCCAATATGAAACAGGCAGCGGAGCGCGGCGCCAAGCTCACCGCGCAACTGCTGGCTTTTTCGCGCCGGCAGCGACTGGAGGCGAAGCCGATCGATCTCAACGACTCCGTGTCGAGCATGCAGGATTTGCTGCGCTCGTCGATGGGCGGCAGCGTTCAACTCGAACTGGTATTGCACCCGCAGCTGTGGCCGGCGCTTGTCGATCAAACGCAGCTCGAACTGGTGATTCTGAATCTGGCGATCAATGCACGCGATGCCATGCAGGTCGGCGGATCGCTGGCGATCGAAACCTCCAATGCCATTGTCGGCACGCCGCAACGGCCGGAGGAGCCGGCCGCGGGCGAGTATGTCGTGGTGTCGGTGGCCGATACCGGCACGGGCATGTCGGATTCCGTGCTGGCACGCGCATTCGAGCCGTTTTTCACCACCAAGGAAGTCGGCAAGGGCTCGGGGCTCGGCCTGGCGCAGGTCTATGGCTTTGCCAAACAGTCCGGCGGCGGCGTGCGTATCGAGACGCGCGTCGGCGAAGGCACGGTGGTGAAGGTCTATCTGCCGCGCGTGCTCGAGGCTTCGCCGGCGACGACGCAACTTGACGACGTGGCGGTGGCCGCCATGGTGCCCGGCTCGAAGCGTGTGCTGGTGATCGACGACGACAGCGCTGTGCGCGAGATCACGGTGTTGCTGCTTGAGCAGATGGGATGCAACGTTGCGGATGCCGGCAGTGGCGGCGCGGGACTCGATCTGTTGGCACGCTCGGACGCGGCGTTCGATCTGGTGGTGCTGGATTTCGCCATGCCGGGCATGAACGGCGCTGACGTCGCGCGCGCGATCGCCAAGGATTTCCCCGATCTGCCGGTGCTGTTCGTGACCGGCTATGCCGATCTCACCGCATTGCGCGAAGTCGGCGAAGACCGCATCGCGCAAAAACCGTTCGATCACGCGGAGTTCGCGACCAAAGTGAAGCGACTGCTGGGCGTCGATGCCGGCAGCAGCAATGTGGTGGCGCTGCGACGGTGAACGCTCTGATCCGGGGAACGCACCGCAAACGTCTAGGCGGCGCGGGTCCGTGCAACCAGGCTGATGCCGAGGGCATGCAGAACTTTCAGCACCGTGGCGAATTCCGGTTTCGCATCGCCGCGGAGCGCGCGATAGAGATTTTCACGCGAAAGCCCCGTCTTTTCGGCGACGTCCGTCATGCCTTGCGCGCGGGCTGCATTACCGATCGCTTTTGCGATCAGCTTCGGGTCTTCTGATTCAAAAGCCCCGGTGAGATAGGCTGCGATCATTTCTGGGCTGTCGAGATACTCGGCAGCGTCATAGGGTCTCACATTCATCATGCTTCATCCTTCCATCCGCGCGCCAGCTCCTTCGCTGCAGCGATGTCCGTGCTTTGTGAATCTTTGTCCCCGCCGCATAGCAACAATATCAATTCCTCTCCGCGACGCGAGAAATACACCCGATAG
>JAPLPC010000477.1 GCA_026400425.1 Hyphomicrobiales bacterium
CGCGTTCTCCCGCGGCGATGCGGTGATTGTCAGGGATCCCGATGCCCATGAGATCGGCCGCGGGCTGGTGGCTTATGACGCCGCCCATGCCGAGAAGATCAAGGGACGCTCTTCGCCCGACGCCATGAACATTTTGGGCATCACCGGCCGCGTCGAGATGATCCACCGCGACGATCTGGTGATGTCAGGCGCGCGGAGCTAACTTTCGCGTCTCCGTCATTGCGAGGAGCGAAGCGACGCGGCAATCTAGTTCTTCGCTTGTGGCCCTCTGGATTGCTTCGCTACGCTCGCAATGACGGTTGTGCGTAGTCTGGCCTTGATTGCGCCATGCCCGACGTCTTCGATGCTGTGGTATCAGAAAGAACAATTTTCGGGAGCCATTTCATGAAACGCCTTTTGTTAGTCCCGCTGCTGCTGCTCGCGACACCTGCCTTCGCGCAGGGTACTCACTCCGCCGCCAATCAGGATGCCTGCGCACGCGACACGTCGCGTTTCTGTCGTGCCAAGATGAACGATGGCGACATGGCCGTGCTGAGCTGTTTGAAGGAAAACCGCGCCAAGCTCGGCAAAGCCTGCGCCAAGGTGTTGGCGGATAACGGGCAGTAGGAGCGATGCGCCTGGTTCACCTCTCCCGGGTGGGAGAGGTGCAAGAGCGTCGATCGCGAGAGTTAACTGCTCCCGGCCGGCGTCGAAGCCGGCAGCACTTCCGTCGCCGCGCGATCCGGCGTCTCGTCTTTCCACCGCACCGAACCGAACGGACGCTCCAGCATACGACGGACTCGCACCGGGTCCGGCCCGAGATGGAAGCCCGCTGCCCGCAGATACAGCGCGCGTTCGGACTGCGTGGTGCGGTTGCGCTGACGCAGGAAATCCAGCCAGGTCGGGCAGTGATAACGCTCGGTCCATAGCTCGGGATCGGCGATGTCGCGCGCGATCGACCAGCCATAGGCGCCGTTGCGTTGCCGCGTGAGCTGCACATCCTGCATCACGCCGTGAAACGCGCGCGCCTGATCCTGCGCCACCCGATATTCGATCTCCACCACCAGCGGCCCGCTGCGCGGCGTGAGCTGCAGTTGCACTTCGGGATCTTCCAGCCGTTCCGCATCGTCATCACGCGCGCCGGTCGGCGGCATCCGCCACACCAGACCGAACAGCGGTGACGCGAACATCGCGATGCCCGAGACCACCAGCGCCCATTCGACACCGACCGCATCGGTGAGACGCCCCCAGCCCCAGCTGCCGATCGCGATGCCGCCGGCAATCGCAGCCTGAAACGCCGCCAGCGAACGACCCGCGACCCAGCGCGGCGCCGAGAGCTGCACGCCGATATTGAACAGCGCGATCGCCGCCATCCACACCGCACCGGCGACCACCAGCGATGCCGCGGTCAACACCGGCTCGGTCGAGATCGCGACGCCGATGATGGCGATGCCCATGATCAGCGTGCAGCCGCGGATCGCGGTTTCGCTGCCGAAGTGTTTGCGAATATGGCCGATATTGAGTGCACCGATGACGGCGCCCATGCCGAACGCACCCAGCATGATGCCGTAAGTCTGCGCGCCGCCGTGCAGCAGATCGCGCGCCACCAGTGGCATCAGCGCCGAGATCGAGCCACCGCAAATGCCGGTGATCAGCGTGCGCATCAGCACGATCTTGATCGACGGCGAATTGGCGATGTAGCGGATGCCGGACACGATGGCGCGATTCAGCCGCTCCCGCGGCAATCGCGACACTTCGATCTGGCGGCGCCACAGCAGCAGCACGATGAACAGCGGCACATAGAGCAGCGCATTGGCGCCAAACGCCGCCACCGCGCCGGCGGCTGCCACCACCACGCCGCCGATCGCGGGGCCGAAGCTGCGGGCGATATTGTAGCTGATGCCGTTTAGCGCCACGGCGGCCGGTAACACCTCCGGCGGCACCTGTTCGCCTACGGACGACTGCCAGGCCGGGCCAAACAGCGCCATGCCGCTGCCGATGATGAAGCAGAAGGCGAGCAGGATGTTCGGCGTGATATGGCCGGTCCAGTCCATCACGGTCAGCGCGCTGGCACCGACCAGCGACAAGGCCAGCGACGCCAGCGAGACCACGCGGCGGTCATACATGTCCGCCACCGCGCCGGCCGGCATCGCCACCAGCATGATCGGCAGCATCAAGGCGGTCTGCACCAGCGCCACCTTGTCAGCCGACGACGTCATCTGCGTCATCGCCCAGGCAGCACCGACGCTCTGGATCATCAGGCCGAGATTGGACAGCAGGCTGGCCAGCCAGATGCGGCGGAACACCGGGAACCGCAGTGGCGCGGCGATGCCGTCGGATTGCAGAACGCGCTTGGGTGTCTCGGTCATGCTCTCCCTGTCGTCATGATCGGCCCTCGACGTGTCGCATCCGTCGATTGTGGGGATTCCTATGCAATGCCCTGTGATGCCTGCGAATCTGCCTCACTGTCCAGTCATGGAGACGCTATATGGCTGCACGTCGCGCGGCTAGGCTGCGGCAAAACGGCGATTCGGGAGCGAACGAGATGCATGTGTCACGACGGTTGATGTTGCTGGGCGCCGCAGCGCTGCCGCTGGCGGCACGGATGAGCCCACCGGCGCTGGCGCAGGATGCTGTCAAGCCGTCAGCCGCGCCGCAGGTTCCCCCGATTTTGTTCGTGCATGGCAATGGCGACCATGCGGCGCTGTGGATGACACAGCTGTGGCGGATGGAATCCAATGGCATCCCGCGTGAGCGCATGATGGCGGTCAACTTCACGGATCCGTTGGCGCGCACCGACAATACCGTGGCTCAGCCGAACCGGTCATCGACCACGCAGCAGCGCGACGAACTGATGAGCGCCATCGCCGAACTGAAACGCCGCACCGGCGCGGCCAAATTCGCCCTGGTCGCCAATTCGCGCGGCGGCTACGCCGTCCGCAATGCCATCAAAAACGGCGCCGCGGCCGATGTCAGCCATGCGGTGCTGTGCGGCGTGCCCAATCACGGGGTGTATGCCTGGGACGACGGGCTTGGCAGCGAGTTCAACGGCCGCGGGCCGTTCCTGCGCGGGCTGAACGACGGCGACAGCGAAGTCACGAAGGGCGTCGCCTTTCTGACCTTGCGCAGCGACGGGGTGGACAAGTACGCCCAGCCGGACGGGCGCTTCGTCGCCAAGCCCGGCACCCCCACCGGTATCACCTCGGACGGCCCCGCCCTGCGCGGCGCGCTCAATCTGGTGCTTGGCACCGTCGACCATCGCGAGACCGGCTTTCATCCGCGCGCGTTCCGCGAGATCTTCAAATTCATCGCCGGCCGCGAGCCAGACCGCATCGCCGTCCTGCCGGAGACTACGGTGACGCTCAGCGGTCTGGTCACCGGCACGCCGGGCGGCGTGCCCACCAATCGGCCGTTCGCCGATGCATCGGTCGAGATCTATCGCGTGGCGCCGGACAGCGGCGAGCGGATCGGCGGCGCGATCTACACCATCAAGACCAGTGCCGACGGGCGCTGGGGACCGGCGCGGGTCGAACCGACTTGGCCGCTGGAGATCGTCCTGACCGCAGCGGGATCGCCGACCACACATTTTTATCGCGCGCCGTTCCCGCGCTCGTCGGATCTGGTGCATCTGCGTGCTGCGCGTCCGCTCGGCGCCGCCGATGCTGGCGCCGGCGCGGTGCTGCTGATGTCGCGGCCGCGCGGCTATTTCGGCCTGCCCCGCGATATCGTGCTGTTCGACGGCCGCGAACCCGGCGACGTCAAATCCGGCGTTCCAACCGACTCGGTCACGACGCTGCGGCTGCCCGCCGGCGATATCGGGCGCCCGATGGTGGCACAGTTCAATCAGGAGCGACTGGTGGCCCGCGCTTGGCCCGCAGCAGGCGGTCACATCTCGGTGGCCGAATTGACCGACTGACGCCTGCCCTGCAATCTGCCTTCATAGTGCCTGCATGCGGGGGCTATCATGGCAGGCAGGCGCCCCCGCCGCTGTGAGGCCATCATGACCATTGCGGAAGTCTTGGACTTTCCTGTTGCGACCCGCAGCGTGGTGCCGCCGTCACCGCCGCGCGCGCCGGAGGACATGACCTCGCGCGCCCGGATGGCGGCGATGCGGCGCAGCGCCATCGAGACCTGGGGCCAGAAGGCCTATGAAGACGACATCATCAAGGGCCGCTTCTTCAATCACGCCAGCTTCATCCTCAACGACCCCGATGCGATCCGCCATGTGCTGGTCGATAACCATGAGAACTACACGCGCACGCCCGCCGCGTTCCGCGTGCTCCGTCCGCTGCTCGGCGACGGCCTGCTCACCGCCGAAGGCCGTGCCTGGAAACATCAGCGCCGCACGCTGGCGCCGGCCTTCACGCCGCGCGCGGTGGGAACGCTGGTCCCGCATATGCTGTCGGCCATCGATGACACCGTCACCGATCTGCAGGGCAAGACCGGCGAGCCGGTGGATCTGCGCGAGATCATGCAGCGCATGACGCTCGAGATCGCAGGGCGCACCATGTTTTCTTACGGCATGGCGATGCACGGCCCGGCACTTCGCGATTTCGTCATCGAATACGGCGAGACCCTCGCACGGCCGCATTTCCTCGATTTGCTGCTGCCGCAGGGATGGCCGACGCCGCAGGATATCCGGCGCTATTTCTTCCGCCGCCGCTGGACGCGCTTCGTCGCCGTCCTGGTGACTGAGCGCCGTGCCGCCGGCAAGGCCGACAATGCACCGCCGCGCGACCTGTTCGAACTGATGCTCGCCGCGCGGGATCCGGAGACGGGCGCTGCATTCACCGATGACCAGCTCGGCGATCAGGTCGCGACCATGATCCTGGCCGGCCACGAGACGACGGCCACGGCGCTGTTCTGGGCTTTATATCTGCTCACGCTAGATCCTACGACGCAGGAACAGGTGGCCACCGAGGCCCGCGCCGCGATGGCGACCGGAGCGCTCGACCTCGACCGGCTGCCCTTCACCCGCGCTGTCATCGACGAGACCATGAGGCTGTATCCGCCGGCTTTCCTGATCGCCCGCGCGGCGCGTGCGCAGGACACGATCGGCGGGCACGCCGTCGGCAAAGGCGACGTCATCCTGATCGCGCCGTGGCTGCTGCACCGGAACGAGACTCGCTGGAGCGATCCGAATGCGTTCATGCCGCAGCGTTTCATGCCGGGCAGCGCGCCGCCAGACCGCTTCGCCTATCTGCCGTTCGGCGTCGGTGCCCGCGTCTGCATCGGCGCGCATTTCGCCATCGTCGAGGCCACACTGGCACTGGCCAAATTGATCGGCCATTACCGGGTGACGCTGCCGGAGCGTGAGCCGGTGATGCCGATCGGCGTAGTGACGACGCAGCCGGATCGCTCGCCGATGTTTCGCATCGAGAGAAGGTGACTCGGTCCCTCATGGTGAGGAGGCGCGCGGCGCAATTGCGCCGCTGGCAGCGCCGTCTCACCATGAGTTGACCTGGCTCGGGAGTGTGCGGCCATCCTTCGAGACGCGGCCAAGTGGCCGCTCCTGAAGGGTGAGGGACCGAGTAGAAACCGTCTTTGACTCGTCGCGCGAGCATACTATCTATCTCGCCATGTCCGATATCTTCTCGCAGTTCGCGCCCCTCGGCAAAGTCACCGCCCCCGCCATTGCCGATGCCATCGCGCGGCTGGCGCAGGATGGGGCCGATCACGAGCTGAACCGCGTTAATCCACTGGATTTCGCAGCGCGTACGGGCATAAACGAAGAGAAGGCCATTGCCGGCTTCCTGCATGCCTCCAAGCTCGGCCTGTTCGATCTCACCTGGAATGTGATGTGTCCCGGCTGCGGCGGCGTGCTCGATGCCCATGGCACGCTGAAATCGCTGCGCAGCGACGACTATCATTGCGGCCTGTGCGGCCGTGGCTATGCCGCCTCGGTGGACGAACAGGTGGAGGTCGCCTTCACCATCTCCCCGCGCGTCCGGCGCATCGCCGCCCATGATCCCCATTCACTGCCGATCTGGGAATACTTCCGCCAGGTGTTCTGGAGCTCCGGCGTCGAGTTCAATGCCGATGCGCTGGCGACCTTGTCGGAAGACGTGATGCTCGACGCTCGCGAATTGCCTGCCCATGAGAAGGCCGAGGTCACGCTGCAGCTGCCGACGGATTTCATCATCCTGTTCGAGCCGGTGACGCATATGGCCCACTTCATCGACGTGCAAGGCGAGCCGACCGACGAGATGCGGCAATTGTCGCTGACCTACAAGAGCGAGCACGCACCGACGCTGACTACCACCATGCAGCCAGGACCTCTCACCATTAGCTACGACAATCAGACCGGCACACGCGTGCTGCCCTCGATCCTGGTTGCGGCCGATGCGCTGCATCACTTGATCGGCAAGCGTAAACCGTTCGTCACGGCGAAGCGTATCCTCAGCAATCAGACGTTTCGCGATCTTTACAAGGCCGACAATCTCACCATCGACCAGCGCCTGAAGATCACGTCGCTGACCTTCCTGTTCACCGACCTCAAAGGCTCGACTGCGTTGTATGAACGCGTTGGCGATCTCGCCGCTTTCGATCTCGTCCGCGCGCATTTCCATGCGCTGCTGGACATCATCGCAGCCGAAGGCGGTGCCGTGGTGAAGACCATCGGCGACAGCGTAATGGCGACCTTCACGCGCCCCGAACAGGCCTTGCTGGCGGCGATCGAGATGCGCAAGGCGATGGAGCGGCTCAACGACGAACGCGCAACCCGCGATCTCGTCGTCAAGATCGGCATCCATGAGGGGCCGTGTCTCGCAGTGATGCTCAATGAGCGGCAGGATTATTTCGGCCAGACCGTGAATATCGCCGCGCGCGTGCAGGGCTTGGCGACGTCACAATCCATTCATGTGACGTCGCCCATCGTTTCGGCAAAGGCCGTCGAAGCGATCCTGCAGCAGAGCGGCGCGACGCCGATCGAAAAGACTGCCGCTTTACGCGGCATCGCTGACGCCGTTTTGGTCTATGAGATTCCGTGAAGGACGTCGCCAAGGCCGGCAATGCGCGACTTCGCCAACGCTTACTTAACTGTAATTAGGCCGGCAGGAACCGCTGTGTATTGTGTGCGTTTCCTTTCCGCGTCACAACGTGAAGGCTCGTTCGCCGGGTACTTTCGTCGCATATCCCACGACACGTCCATTGGTTCATCACATTCCCATGCTCGAAAAACTGCGCCAGTTCATTTCGGATGTCGTGGCCCCTGACGCCACGGCTGATCAGAAGTTCGACGACACCGGTTACCGGCTCGCTGCCACGGCTCTGCTCATTCATGTGATCTCGATCGATGGTGCACCGTCCAAGGTCGAACAGGCCAAGCTCCACAGCCTGATCGAGACGCGCTTCGATCTCGATCCCGGCACCGCCGACCGCCTGATCGAGGCCGCGACATTGGTCGAGGGCGAGGCCGTCGATCTTTACCATTTCACCAGCGTCATCATGCGCGTGGTCGATGAGCCCGGTCGTATCCGTCTGGTGGAGATGATGTGGCAGCTCGTCTTTGCCGACGGTAAAGTCAGTGAATTCGAGGAGAACGTGGTATGGCGCGCGGCTGATCTGCTCGGGGTGTCGTCTCGCGACCGAGTCGAATTGAAGCGGCGCGTGGCCGGCGACGCAGCCGAAACCGCCTGATCGGCGCGATAGCTTTCTTACCAAGGCTGCGCTGGTTGCATCACGCGCAATTGGCGGCTTCGATCTCGACAGCGACTTTGCGCGGAACTGGCCGCCCCGGTATTCCGGTGTCCATTCATGCTTGCGCAGCAACGCTATCCCGATTACCCGTTAGGGGAACCTTGGGCTTCGAGATCACCTTGCAAGAGAAATTCCTTTGACCGAGCGCGTGACGTTGATTACCGGGGCTTCGGCGGGAATAGGCGCCGAGATGGTCCGTGTCTTCGCCGCGCACAAGCATCGACTCGCACTTGTCGCTCGTCGCACCGATCGCCTGACGGCGCTGTCGGCGGAAATCGTGGCAGCCGGCGGCCCCGCCCCCATCATCATTTCTTGCGATCTCGAAAAGCCGGACGCCTGCGCGACGATCGAAGACGCGCTGAAAGGTGCCGGTGCCGACGTCGAGTTTCTGATCAACAATGCCGGCTACGGCATGTTCGGCTTCGCCGCCGACATGGACCGCGATGCGCAGCTCCGCATGATCGACCTCAATATTCGCACGCTGACCGATCTGTCGCTGCGGTTCGCGCCGAGCGTGATCCGGCATCGCGGCGGCATCCTCAATGTGAGCTCGATCGCCGGTCTGATTCCCGGCCCCGGGATGGCCGTGTATTACGCCAGCAAGGCCTATGTGTTGTCCTTCACCGAAGCATTGCGCCAGGAACTCGGCCCCAAAGGCGTGCGGGTCACAGCGCTCTGCCCGGGACCGGTGCCGTCGGAATTCCAGGCCCGTGCGGGATTCAAACCAGGGCTGGATTCGATGATCCTCGGTGTGTCGCCGAAGGATGTGGCAACGCTGGCTTACAAGAGCCTGATGGCGAACAAAGGCACGGTGTTTCCGGGCTTGGGCATCAAGATCGTGCCGATCCTGCTGCGGCTTTTTCCGCGCAGCTTCATCGCCTGGGCCGTGGCGAGACTGCAGCTGACGCGGGTGGGGCGGGGGTAAGGGGGAGTTTAGACTTCGGTCCGTCTTCGCCCTGCGGGCTTCGCCGGACACCACGCTTCGCCAAAAGGCTTTGCACGGCTGCGCCACGCGAAGCCTTTTGGCGAAGCGTGGTGGAGCCAGGCGGGATCGAACCGCCGACCTCGTCATTGCGAACGACGCGCTCTCCCAGCTGAGCTATGGCCCCTTCACGAACTGCGCCGTGACGACGCAGATCTGGAATGGGCGCCATTTACAATCCCTGTTAAGGGCAAGTCAAGAACGACCCGCACACCGCGCCAACGCGCGATTTTCCGGGCCTTTCCGGCCCGTGTGTCCCTTGTTTGCGCAGGTGCGAACCGATATTTACCAAGCGGTCCAATCCGCGACCCAACCATTGAGCTATCCCCGCCATGCGCGCCGTTCTCGATATCGTGCTGATCATCCTCGATCTCTATGTCTGGCTGCTGATTGCCTCCGCAATCCTGTCCTGGCTGATCGCCTTCAATGTAGTGAACACACGGAACCAGTTCATCGCCGCCATTGGCGAGTTCCTTTACCGCATCACCGAACCGGTGCTGGCACCGATCCGCCGCATGTTGCCGAGCCTCGGCGGCCTCGATCTGTCGCCGATCGTGGTAATCCTGATCATCATGTTCCTGCAGCGTGTGATCAGCTACTACATTTATCCGAACGTGATCTGACGGCGCGATCGAATTGTAGGTGACCATCCTTGGCTGATCCCTGGCGATACGGCGCCGATGGCGTCAGCATCGCCGTTCGCGTGACACCGCGCGGCGGCCGTGACGACATCGACGGCATCGAGACCATGGCCAATGGCCGCGCCGTGCTGAAACTGCGCGTCCGCGTCATCGCCGAGGGCGGCGAAGCCAATCGGGCGGTGACCGAGCTGCTCGCCAAAAGGCTCGGCGTGCCGAAACGGGATGTCCGGCTGCTGTCGGGCGCCACCTCCCGCATCAAACAGATCGCCGTCACCGGCGACCCGAAGCAACTGGGGCTGCTGTTGCACGACATCGCCGCCAGCCCACCTGACGACAAGGACACCGCATGACCGCCAGCGTGATCGATGGAAAAGTGATCGCCGCAGAACTCCGCACCCGCGTGGCCGCGGAAGTGGCGCGCGTGAGAGCGGATCACGGCCTGACGCCGGGCCTCGCGGTGGTGCTGGTCGGGAGCGATCCCGCCAGCGAGGTCTATGTGCGCAGCAAGCACAAGCAGACCCAGGAAGCCGGCATGGCCTCGTTCGAGCATGTCTTGCCCGCGGATGTCGCGCAGGCCGAACTGATCGCGCTGGTGCAGAAGCTGAACGCCGACAGCACGGTGCATGGCATCCTGGTGCAGTTACCGCTGCCCAAGGGCCTCGATACGCCGACTGTGATCGATGCCATCGATCCCGCCAAGGATGTCGACGGTCTGCATCCGGTCAATGCCGGTCGCCTCGCCAGCGGCATGGACGCGCTGTCGCCCTGCACGCCGCTCGGCTGCATCATCCTGGCCAAGAGCGTGCATGCCAAGCTCGACGGCATGAACGCCATCGTCATCGGCCGTTCCAATCTGGTCGGCCGTCCGCTGGTGCAATTGCTGCTCAACGAGAACGCCACCGTCACCATCGCGCATTCACGCTCGCGCGACCTGCCGCAACTCACCGCGCAGGCCGATCTGGTGTTCGCCGCCGTCGGCAAGCCCGACATGGTGCGCGGCGACTGGATCAAGCCGGGCGCCACCGTGATCGATGTCGGCATCAACCGCCTGCCCGCGGTGGATGGCAAATCCAAACTTGTGGGCGACGTCGCCTATCAGGAAGCGCTGCAGACCGCCGGCGCCATCACCCCGGTGCCGGGCGGCGTCGGCCAGATGACGGTGGCGTGCCTGCTGGTGAACACATTGCGCGCCGCATGCGCGATCAACGGACTGAAGCCGCCGGCGGTGTAACCGCGGACCTTCTGTAGGGTGGGCAGAGCGCGGCGTGCCCACCCTACAGGTACTCCAGCTACTGCTTTTCCATCAGCCTGCGATAGAAGCGGATCATGTCCGCGTAATTCGCAATGCTGAGGCGCTCATTGGTGCCGTGGAAGCGCTTGAGATCCTCCGCATTGGCGCGGACCGGCGAGAAGCGGAAGATGTTGTCGGTGACGCCGGCATAGTGCCGCGAGTCCGTCGCAGCCACCATCAGGCCCGGCGCCACCAGCGCATCGGGAAATACCTCGCGGATCGTGGTGTTGAGCGCGCGATAGGATGCGCTTGCCGTGCCCGTCACCGGCGGCGGATCGGTGTTGCCGGGATACGGCTTGATCTCGATCTTGTCATTAGCGACCGTCTTGCGCACATGCGCGGTGACGCTGTCCTGCGTATCGCCCGGCAGCAGGCGGAAATTCACCACCGCCTCGGCATTACCCGGCAGCACATTGTCCTTGTCGCCGGCATTGAAGATGGTCAGCGCCGTGGTCGTGCGCACCGTCGCTTCGGTCGGACCACTTTTCTCGAATTCGCGCAGCAATAGCGGCTTGAACAGCCAGAGATTCGACAGCACCACGCGGTTGAAACCGCTCATCTCCGGCGCGATGGTGGCGAACATCTCCGCGACCGTGCTGCGAATCTGCATCGGCAGCCTGGCATTTTCCAGATGCGTCAACGCCGCACTCATCATGCCGATGGCGGTGTCGCGCGGCGGCATCGAGGAGTGCCCGGGCGTGGCGCGCGCATTCAGCACCAGCGTTGCATAGCCCTTTTCGGCCACGCCGATCAGCGCCATCGGCTGATCGAGCCCTTTCAGGATCCCTTCGGTGATCAGCAGGCCCTCATCCAGCACGAAGTCGAGCTTCACGCCGCGCGATTGCAGCAATGCCGCGATCGCCTGCGCACCGCGGGTGCCGGAGACTTCCTCGTCATGCCCGAAGGCGAGATAGATTGTGCGCTTCGGGCGAAAGCCCTCCTTCGCCAGCTGCTCGGCGGCTTCGAGCATCGCGAACAGGTTGCCCTTGTCGTCCCATGAGCCGCGGCCCCAGATAAAGCCGTCCTTGACCGTTCCGCTGAACGGCGCCACCTGCCAGTCGCCCTCGGTGCCAGGCGCGATAGGCACCACATCCTGATGCGCCAGCAGCGCAATCGGCGGCGCCTTCGGATCGCTGCCCTCCCATGTGTACAGCAGGCTGTAATTGGCGACGACTTCGCGTTTGGCCGCGGCATGAAAGGCGGGAAAGCTTTGCGCGATC
>JAPLPC010000292.1 GCA_026400425.1 Hyphomicrobiales bacterium
CTCCTGCTCCATCCGCGTCAGGATGTAATTGCAGGTGCCATTGAGAATGCCATAGACGCGGTTGATGGTGGTGCCAGACAAGCCCTCGCGGAGCGTCTTGATGATTGGGATCGCACCAGCCACCGCGGCTTCGTAATTCAGCGCGCCGCCGTGCTTCTCGGCCAGCGTGGCGAGCTTGAGACCATGCTTGGCGACCAGCGCCTTGTTGGCGGTGACGACGGATTTCCCGGCAGCGAGTGCCGCGGAGATCGACGACAGCGCAGGATCGCCCGAGCCGCCCATCAGTTCGACGAAGCAGTCGACCTCCGGATGGGTCGCGACCGCCAGCGGGTCCTTCATCCAGTCGATGCCGCGCAGATCGACGCCGCGCTTCTTGGCCTTGTTGCGGGCGGTGACCGCCACGACCTTGATGCCGCGACCACAGCGCGCCGAGAGGATGGATTGCTGCGCTTCGATGAGACGGACGACTTCGGCACCAACGGTGCCGAGACCCGCGATACCCACTTTGAGGGGTGCGACCATAGAACTGTAACCTGTCGGATTTCTTAGTGAGCAGAGGTTTCATGGCAGCCGGAAGGCTACCGCGAAGGCCTTATCGCCGGTTGGCGAGCGGAACCACGTTGTGCAACGTTTCCAGCCCGCTTTCAAGGAAGCGGCGGACGCCGCGGGCGGCCTGGCGAATGCGCTGCTCGTTCTCGACGATGGCGATGCGGACATAGCCCTCGCCATGTTCGCCGAAACCAACGCCCGGCGAGACCACCACGCCGGACTTTTCAACGAGAAGCGTTGCAAACTGCATGGAGCCGATCTCGCGGAATTTCTCCGGCAGTGGTGTCCATGCGAACATCGAGGCTTCCGGCGCCGGGATGGTCCAGCCGGCACGGCCAAAACTCTCCACCAGCGTATCGCGGCGCTTGCGATAGATGCTGCGCATTTCCGCGATGCAGTCGTCGGGACCGTTGAGCGCGGCTGTGGCGGCCACCTGCACCGGCGTGAACGCGCCGTAATCGAGATAGGATTTCACACGCGTCAGTGCCGAGATGATGCGCTCGTTGCCGACCGCAAAGCCCATGCGCCAGCCGGCCATGGAATAGGTCTTGGACATCGAGGTGAATTCGACGGTGACGTCGATCGCGCCCGGCACCTGCAGCACGGATGGCGGCGGGTTGGCGTCGTCGAAATAGATCTCGGCATAGGCCAGATCCGACAGGAGGTAGATCTCGTGCTTCTTCGCGAACGCCACCAGGTCCTTGTAGAAATCCAGGCTGGCGACCTTGGCGGTCGGATTGGACGGATAGCAGACCACGATAGCGATCGGCTTCGGGATCGAGTGCTGGATGGCACGCTCGACCGATGCGAAGAAATCCGGGGTCGGGTCGGACGGCACCGAGCGGATCACGCCGCCGGCCATCAGAAAACCGAAGGCGTGGATGGGATAGCTGGGATTCGGCACCAGCACGACATCGCCGGGCGCCGTGATGGCCTGGGCGACGTTGGCGAAGCCCTCCTTGGAGCCGAGCGTGGCGACGATCTGGGTGTCCGGGTTCAGCTTGACGCCGAACCGGCGGGCATAATAGGCGGCCTGCGCCTTGCGAAGGCCGGGGATGCCCTTCGAGGACGAGTAGCCGTCGGTGCGCGGTTTACCGAGGGTTTCCTTGAGCTTCTCGAGGACGTGCGGTGGCGTCGGCAGATCCGGATTGCCCATGCCCATATCGATGATATCGGCGCCCGAATTGCGCGCGGCGGCTTTGGCCCTATTGATCTGTTCGAACACATAGGGTGGCAGGCGGCGAATTCGGTAAAACTCTTCCATGGGTCTCGGGCTCCGGAGGAACCGCCTTCAAGGTGCGGTTGAATCGCATTGTTTTAGCATGGCACCCGGGTGAAACCAGTCACGAGCGCATGGAATCCGTCAGCGGGTCGAGGTTTTTGCCGCAGGCGCTGCCGGAGAGGCCACGGCCTGTCGATCCCTGGCCTTGATCAGATCGGCCTCGAGCTTGGCCTGATCGGCCGGAGCCAATGTGGCATCCTTGGATCGGGCCACCGGAATGTCGTGCACCGGAAGATATTCGCCAGGCTGCGCCGAACGGGCCGGCAGGCCCGCAGGCGCGCCGACGACGGGCAAATCGGCGATGGTCGATGCACAGCCGCCCAGAATGAGACCAATCGCCAGCAGCGCTGCCCCACCCTTTGCACGGCCTGTCCAGCTGTCCGCCAGAACGAGTGCCATTGCCCTGCCCGATGTTCCCGAACGCCTCACGCTACGACCTTACTTGAATTCAGCCGCGACCGTCTGCCGCGCACACCTATCTAGGTGTCAAACCTTTAACGCCGCTGAAATGAAGCAAGCGTCGCAATGATGCAGGCTTGGGCGTGCATTATGACGGAAGCAAGACGCATATCGCGCTGCAGCACATCGAATTCTGGCGTGATCCGCGAACTGTGCCATCATGGCTGGGTTGGTGACGTATCGTTACCGCACTGGAATGAGACTGCAGCCACGCCATGACCGACGTCGTTGATACCCGACCTCCCCGCGTCCCTGCCTCCGGCCCAGCCAATGGTCAAGCTGATGACGGGGCGACCAAGCCGTTCAATCCGGAGGCCTTCGCGCTCAACATGGCGCGCGCCATGGAAAGCGGCGGCAAGGCGCTGGCTGCCTATCTGCAGCCGCGCCAGACCGGCGAGCCGCAGGCCGAGCCGTCCAGCGAGCTGACCGCGATCATCAAGACCTTCAGCACGGTGGCCAATTACTGGCTGTCGGACGAAAAGCGCGCGACCGAGTTGCAGATGAAGCTCGGCCGCGCCTATCTCGATCTGTGGGGCACGGCCATGCGCCGGATGGCCGGCGAGGCCGCAGAGCCGTCGGCACAGAGCCCGACCAAGGACAAACGTTTCAGCGATCCCGAATGGAAGTCGAACCAGTTCTTCGACTTCGTGCTTCAGGCCTATCTGATGGGAACGCAATGGGCCCACGACCTCGTCCGCAATGCCGAGGGCCTCGACGCGCATACGCGCAAGAAGGCGGATTTCTACGTCACCCAGGTCACCAATGCGCTGTCGCCGTCGAACTTCGTATTGACCAATCCGGAGGTGCTGCGCGAGACGGTGGCGTCGAACGGCGGCAATCTGATGCGCGGGATGACCATGCTCGCCGAGGACATCGAAGCCGGCCACGGCGCGCTGCGGATTCGACAG
>JAPLPC010000672.1 GCA_026400425.1 Hyphomicrobiales bacterium
ACCATCAAGCGCGATCTCGCCATCGAACGCGCCCGCGCCGTGGTGAACGAGATGCACAACAAGGTCGAGGACGAGCGCGGCGGCGGCGCCAACATCGTCGAGGCCGCCAAAAAGCTGAACCTCAACGCGGTCACCATCGAAGCCGTAGATCGCTCGGGCCGCGGTCCGGACGGCCAGCCCGTCGCTGGTCTTCCCGCAAACACCGACATCGTCTCGCAGGCCTTCAACAGCGATGTCGGCGTCGACAACGATGCCCTGCAGGCCGGCGGCGGCTACATCTGGTACGACGTGCTCGGCATCACGCCGTCGCGCGACCGCAGCCTGGACGAGGTCAAAGCCCAGGTTGAAGCGCGCTGGCGCGACGACGAGGTCACCAAGCGCCTGCGCACGAAGGCCGAAGACATGGTCAAGAAGCTCGAAGGCGGCGCCAAGCTGGCCGACGAAGCGGCGTCTGCCGGCCTCAAGGTCACGACCTCGGCGCCGTTCAAGCGCGACGCGACGGTCGCGGATCTGTCGCCTGGCGTGATCCAGGCCGTCTTCCGGGGCGTCAAGGATGCCGTCGGACAGGCGCCGGGCGCCGGACCATCCGACTGGATCGTGTACCGCATCACCGACATCGCGGCGCCGACCATTGATATGGCCTCGGACGATGCCAAGAAGCTGCAGGAGAGCCTGCAGCGCGGTGTCACCGACGAATTGGTGGCGCAATACATCACCAAGCTCGAGCAGCAGGTCGGCACCAAGATCAACCAGGAAGCCTTCGCGCTGGCGACCGGCGCAACCACCAACAACTGATACCTCGCCGTCATTGCGAGCGCGGCGAAGCGATCCAGATCTTACTATGCATGGCATCTGGATTGTTTCGTCGCTACGCTCAGGAAAAGCCGAAGGCTTTCCCCGGCCTCGCAGTGACGAATGAACAACTCTCGAAAGCATCCCATGGACAATCTTCGGGCCATCATCGCCAAAGTCGCGACCGGCGCATCGCTGACGCGCGAGGAATCCTCGGCCGCCTTCGACAGCATGATGTCGGGCGAAGCAACTCCTTCGCAGATGGGCGCGCTGTTGATGGGCCTGCGTGTGCGCGGCGAAACCGTCGATGAGATCACCGGCGCCGTCGAAGTCATGCGCGCCAAGATGCTGCGCGTCACCGCGCCCGCGGATGCCGTGGATATCGTCGGCACCGGGGGCGACGGCTCGGGCTCGGTCAACGTCTCCACCTGTGCGTCCTTCATCGTCGCCGGCTGCGGCGTGCCGGTGGCCAAGCATGGCAACCGCGCACTGTCGTCGAAATCCGGCGCGGCCGATGTGCTGGCTGCGCTCGGGGTCAATATCGACCTCAAGCCGGCCGATGTCAGCCGCTGCGTCCAGGAGGCCGGCATCGGCTTCATGTTCGCGCCGGCGCATCATCCTGCCATGAAGAATGTCGGGCCGACCCGCGTCGAACTGGCCACCCGCACGATCTTCAACCTGCTCGGTCCATTGTCGAATCCGGCCGGCGTGAAGTACCAGATGGTCGGCGTGTTCTCGCGGCAA
>JAPLPC010000144.1 GCA_026400425.1 Hyphomicrobiales bacterium
AGTTCGAGAACATGGGCGCGCAGATGCTGCGCGAAGTCGCCTCCAAGACCAATGACACCGCGGGCGACGGCACCACCACCGCCACCGTGCTGGCCCAGGCCATCGTCCGTGTAGGGGCCAAGTCGGTCGCTGCCGGCATGAATCCGATGGACCTCAAGCGCGGCATCGATATCGCCGTCGCCGCCGTCATCAAGGACATCGAGAAGCGCGCCAAGCCGGTCGCCTCCTCCGCGGAAGTCGCCCAGGTCGGCACCATCTCGGCCAATGGCGATGCCGCCATCGGCAAGATGATCGCCCAGGCGATGCAGAAGGTCGGCAACGAAGGCGTCATCACCGTCGAAGAGAACAAGTCGCTCGATACCGAAGTCGACATCGTCGAGGGCATGAAGTTCGATCGCGGCTACCTCTCGCCCTACTTCGTGACCAATGCCGAGAAGATGACCGCCGAGCTCGAAGACGTTTACGTCCTGCTCGTCGAGAAGAAGATCTCCAGCCTGCAGGCCATGCTGCCGGTGCTCGAAGCCGTGGTGCAGTCGACAAAGCCGCTGCTGATCATCTCGGAAGACGTCGAAGGCGAAGCCCTGGCCACCCTCGTCGTCAACCGTCTGCGCGGCGGCCTCAAGGTTGCAGCCGTCAAGGCGCCTGGTTTTGGCGATCGTCGCAAGGCGATGCTGGAAGACCTCGCGATCCTGACCGGAGGCCAGCTGGTGTCGGAAGATCTCGGCATGAAGCTGGAAAGCGTCACGCTGGCGATGCTCGGCCGCGCCAAGAAGGTGGTGATCGACAAGGAAAACACCACCATCGTCAACGGCGCCGGCAAGAAGCCCGCGATCGAAGCCCGCGTCAATCAGATCAAGGCGCAGATCGAGGAAACCACGTCGGACTACGACCGCGAGAAGCTGCAGGAGCGTCTCGCCAAGCTTGCTGGCGGCGTTGCCGTTATCAAGGTCGGCGGCGCCACCGAAGTCGAAGTGAAGGAAAAGAAGGACCGTGTGGATGACGCGCTGAACGCCACCCGCGCGGCCGTTCAGGAAGGCATCGTCCCCGGTGGCGGCACCGCCCTCCTGCGCGCCAAGAAGGCCGTCGGCAAGATCACCAATGCCAATGCCGACGTGCAGGCCGGCATCAACATCGTGCTGAAGGCCCTGGAAGCTCCGATCCGCCAGATCGCCGAGAACGCCGGCGTCGAAGGTTCGATCGTGGTCGGTAAGATCCTGGAAGAGAAGTCCGAGACCTTCGGCTTCGACGCCCAGACCGAAACCTATGTCGACATGGTCGCCAAGGGCATCATCGATCCGGCCAAGGTGGTGCGCACCGCACTGCAGGACGCCGCCTCGGTGGCCGGCCTGCTGGTCACCACCGAAGCCATGGTTGCCGAACTGCCGCGCGAAGCTGCTCCGGCGATGCCGGGCGGCGGCGGCGGAATGGGTGGCATGGGCGGTATGGGCGGCATGGGCTTCTAAGCCCGGCGCTCTCCGACATCACCAAGACATCGAAGGCCGCCTCCGGGCGGCCTTTTTGTTTGATACAGCACCGATGACGCGCCGCGCTTGTTCACCTCTCCCCGACTGGGAGAGGTGAAACGAGGGACTTCGCCACATGCGTCGCCACAAAGCCTTCCCCACCCGGCATAGTTCTGATTCAATCCGCCGATAGTCTGACGTGGACGGAATCACTCCAACGCGTCGAAATTTCAGACATCTCCAAAGGCATCGTCATGCGCGCGCTTCCCTTCTGCCTGTTCGGCCTCGCGGCCACGGCATCATTTGCAACCGTCGATCTTGCTGCCGCGCAGATGAAGGCGGCGCCGAAGGGCCAGACGGCCGGCCCGGAGATCCGCTATTTCACGTCGATCGACGGATTGATGGATGGCAATGCCGATGTGATCCTGCGGGAAACGCGGCAGGGCAAGACGGTGACCGCAGCGACGCTGGATGTCTGCTATCCCGCCGAGAAGGGCAACGATCGCAAGGATCGCTTCGTCGCCACATTGACCGTCAACGGGGCCACGTTGTCGGGCGCCACCCAGACCCAGGTCGACAAACTGCCGGTGACCGTCAAGCTGAACCGCAAGCCGACCGGCGACACCTTCGAATTCAAGGGCCAGGTGATGGTCGGGCAGACGGCGACCAGCCTGACTTCCGCCGACAATGCCGACCAGAGCGAGCAGGAATTTCTCGAAAGCCATGCGAGCGACGAGAGCATTGCCGCCGCGCCGAAGGATTTCATCGAGGTCTCGCCGGAATCCGTGGCCGTGAAGATCAAGCTGGAGGCGGCGCTCGATTTCGTGCGCTCGTTGCGCGGCCAGAATGTGGAAGTGTCGCTCTCCAGCCTGACGGTAAACTGCGAGGCATTGCGCGCCGGCGAGCAGGTGATCAATCTCGCCGTCGATCCCGAACGCGCCGCGGAATTCGTCGCCAAGGCCCGAAGTTATCCCGGTGTGACGACGGCCGGCTGGACGGTCGGCGCCATCGACATGGAGCGCACCGTGCGGATGGATGCAGCGCCGTGGAAGAGCAGCGACAAGATCGATCGCAGCAAGGTTGCGACGGCACTGGCGAATGTGCTGGCCAAGACCATGGCGGCGACATCGTCCGGGACGACCTGGGACGACGAGACCGGCAAACTCAAACTAACCTTCAAGCGCCCGAGCCGGGTGATGCCGGCGCTCGAACTGACGGAAAACGTCGAGATCAGCGCCGTGGTGTCGCCGGACAAGCCCGGCGCGACCGATAAGATGATCCTTTGGGTCTCGACGCCCGCGGTGACGACGACGGATGAGACCACGGGATCGAAACTGGCACTGGCGGATTCACCGGCCACCGACGAAGAAGGTGACCCGCGCGACGACAACGGCGCGGTGGCGGCCGTGGCGACTGAGTTCAAGGCGCAGCGCTGGGACGCTGACAAAGCAGGCTGGAAGTAAAGTAAGAGCCGAGAGCTCCACGTCCCCTCTCCCGCGAGCGGGCGAGGGGATGCGGAGCGCCTCGGTTACTATCAATTCGTATTCAGCCGGAACCGCAGCGTCGTCGGTCCGATGAAGGTCACCACATCGCCGCGGCGCTGCCAGGTGGTGGCGGCGCCGAGATCGGCCAGC
>JAPLPC010000215.1:0-650 GCA_026400425.1 Hyphomicrobiales bacterium
GAACAGCGGCTGCCCTTCGATCATATAGAATACCGTCTCGGCGATATTGGTCGCATGATCACCGATCCGTTCGATGTTCTTGGCGCAGAACATCAGATGGATACAGAACGAGATGTTGCGCGGATCCTCCATCATATAGGTCAGCAGCTCGCGGAACAGCGACGTGCAGATCGCATCGATCTCTTCATCACCCTTCCAGACGGTCATCGCAGCCGGCAGATCGTGCGCTGCATAGGCGTCGAGCACGGCCTTGACCTGGGTGTTCACCAGATCCGTCATGTGCTCGAGGCCACGGATCAGTTTCAGCGGATGGAAGTCGCTGTCCAGCGCATTGACGCGTTTGCCGATATTCTTGGAGAGATCGCCGATCCGTTCGAGATCGGTGGCGACGCGCAACGCGCCGACAATCTCGCGCAGATCGACAGCCATCGGCTGACGCTTGGCGATGGTCAGAACGGCGCGCTCCTCGATCAGCCGCTGCAGATTGTCGATTTCCGTATCGGCCGCTACCACGCGCGCGCCGAGGGCGACGTCGCGGCGGATCAGGGCATCGACGGATTCCGCGATCTGGCGCTCGGCCAGGCCGCCCATCTCGGCGACGAGACGGGTGAGTTCCTGGAGATCGTCATCGAAGGCCTTGGTCGTATGTT
>JAPLPC010000215.1:655-20314 GCA_026400425.1 Hyphomicrobiales bacterium
AGGCCTTGGTCGTATGTTCAAAAGCCATAGGTCAATCCTCTCGCGATTGTATCGCGTCAGCCGAAACGGCCGGTGATGTAATCCTGGGTGCGGCGATCGGTCGGTGAGGTGAAGATCTTGTTGGTCTGATCGAACTCGACCAGTTCACCGAGATACATGAAGGCCGTCGTGTCCGACACGCGAGCCGCCTGCTGCATGTTATGGGTGACGATGGCGATGGTGTAATGGTTCTTCAATTCGTCGATCAGCTCCTCGACCTTGGCGGTCGAAATCGGATCGAGCGCCGAACACGGCTCGTCGAACAGGATGACTTCCGGACGCACGGCGATGGTTCGCGCGATACACAGGCGCTGCTGCTGACCACCCGAGAGGCTCAGGCCGGAGGCGTTGAGCTTGTCCTTGACTTCGTTCCACAGCGCGCCGCCGCGCAGCGCCTTCTCAACGCGCACATCCATTTCCGACTTGGAGATCTTCTCGTAGAGGCGGATACCGAAGGCGATGTTTTCGTAAATCGTCATCGGAAACGGGGTCGGCTTCTGGAACACCATGCCGATGCGTGCTCGCAGCAGATTGACGTCCAGCTTCGGGTCCAGAATGTTCTGGCTGTCGAGCATGACCTGACCTTCGGCGCGCTGCCCCGGATAGAGGTCGAACATGCGGTTGAAGATCCGCAGCAGCGTGGACTTGCCGCAGCCGGACGGACCAATGAAGGCGGTCACGCGGTTGGCCGCGAGATTCAGGTTGATGTTCGTCAGCGCGCGGTTTTCGCCGTAGTAGAAGTTGAGGTCGCGCACGCTGACCTTCGGACGCGCGTCGCTCTGCATGAGCGACGGCGGCGGCATCGACACGCTGGGACTGGCGGAAACTGAAAGATCACTCATTTGTATTTCCTCTCGGCGCCGAGAATGCGCGCGCCAATATTCAGGGCAAGGACTGTGAGGGTGATGATCAGCGCGCCGCTCCAGGCGAGCTGCTTCCAATATTCGTAAGGGCTCTGAACGAAGTTGTTGATGGTGACCGGCAGGTTGGCCATCGTCTTGCTGAGATCCAGACTGAAGAACTGGTTGCTCAGCGCCGTGAACAGCAGCGGAGCGGTTTCACCGGCGACGCGCGCAGTCGCGAGCAACACGCCGGTGATGAGGCCGGCGCGCGCCGCACGATAGGCGATCCGCTTGATCACCAGCGAGCGCGGCAGACCCAGCGCAGAGGCCGCTTCACGCAGCGGATTGGGCACCAGGCCGAGCATGTCTTCTGTGGTACGCACGACCACCGGGATCACGATCACGGCCAGTGCCAGCGCGCCGGCGAGAGCAGAGAAGCCTCCCATCGGCACCACCACCGCGCCATAGACGAAGAGGCCGATGATGATCGAGGGTGCGGACAGCAACACGTCATTGATGAAGCGGATCACGGAGGTGAGTTTGTCGTGTTTGCCGTATTCGGCCAGATAGGTGCCGGCGAGCAGCCCGAGCGGCGCGCCGATGCCGACGCCGATCACGGTCATGATGATCGAACCGACGATGGCATTAAGCAGGCCGCCTTCCGTTGAGCCGGGTGGCGGCGTGTTTTGGGTGAAGATCTGCACGTTGAGGCCGGCGAGCCCGTTATAGAACAGCGTGAACAGGATCAGCGCGAGCCAGGTGACACCAAACAAGGTGGCACTGATGCAGAGACCGCGAATGATCGTGTCGTTGCGGCGGCGGGCGAGGTAAATCGGATTGACGGTGCTCATGATTTAGCTCCCTGCCTTCTTCTCGAGGCGCAGCAACATCAAACGTGCAGCCGACAGCACCAGGAAGGTGAGCACGAACAACAGCAGGCCCAACAGGATCAGGCCGGATTGGTGCAAGCCGTCACTTTCCGCAAATTCCGAGGCGATCGCAGCTGAGATCGTGGTACCCGGTCCGAAGATCGAGCCGGTGATGCGGAAGGAGTTGCCGATGATGAATGTCACCGCCATCGTCTCGCCGAGCGCACGGCCGAGCGCCAGCATGACGCCGCCGATCACACCGACGCGGGTGTAGGGAATGACGACATTACGAACGACTTCCCATGTGGTGCAGCCGACGCCGTAGGCCGCTTCCTTCAGCACCGGCGGCACCGTCTTGAACACGTCGACCGAAATCGCCGTGATGAATGGCAGCACCATGATGGCGAGGATCAGCGAGGCATTGAACAGCGAGAGATAGGACGGCGGCCCGGCGAAGATCGTGCCGAGCACGGGCACGCCTTCGAACGCCCAGATCAGGAACGGCTGGAAGTGGTTGGCCAGGAACGGGCCGAGCACGAAGAAGCCCCACATGCCGTAGATGATCGAGGGAATGCCGGCGAGCAGCTCGACCGCCATGCCGATCGGGCGGCGCAGCCAGGCCGGGCACAGTTCGGTGAGGAAAATCGCGATGCCGATGCCGACCGGAATGGCGATGGCCATGGCGATCAGCGAGGTGACGAGCGTGCCGTAGATCGGGCCGAGCGCGCCGAGAACCGGCGGATCGGCAGACGGCGCCCAACGTTGCGTGAGCAGGAAGGAGAAGCCGAATTCCTTGAGCGCCGGCCATGCGCCAGCGATCAGAGACAGGATGATGCCGCCAAGAATGAACAGAACCGACAGCGCGGCGATGCGCGTCATCCAGTAGAAGATCTGGTCGCCGGCCTTGAACGCGTTGAGCGCCTTGGCGCGGTCATACGGTCCGGCGGCGTCCATCGAAGAGCTCTGTACGGCCATATCTGTCACGCCCAGTCCCCTGTATTTTTACCTGATACCCGAAACACGACACCCTGAACGGGCCTGCCAGGGCGCGAAGCTCGAAAGAAGAAATCAATTCAAAAGTGGCGGAGGAGAGATGCCCCTCTCCTCCGCACAAGAGCTGAATCTTAGCTCTTGATGTCCGAAGACCAGGTCTTTTCGATCAGCTTGACCACCGGCTCCGGCATCGGGATGTAGTCGAGCTCTTCGGCCATCTTGTCGCCCTTGGTGAAGGCCCAGGTGAAGAACTTGATGGCTTCGGCCGACGCGGCCTTATCGGTCGGGGTCTTGTGCATCAGGATGAAAGTCGCAGCGGTGATCGGCCACGAAGCTTCGCCCGGCTGGTCGGTCAGGATCACGTAGTAACCCGGAGCCTTGGCCCATTCAGCATTCGAAGCGGCAGCCTGGAAGGCGGCGACGGTCGGCTGCACGGTCTTGCCGGCCTTGTTGACCATGGCGGCATAGGTAAGCTTGTTCTGCTTGGCGTAAGCATACTCGACGTAACCAATGGCATTTTTGGTCTGACCGACATTGCCGGCGACGCCTTCATTGCCCTTGGCACCAACGCCGGCCGGCCACTCGACGGCCGTACCGGTGCCTACTTTGGACTTCCAATCAGCCGAAGCCTTCGAGAGATAGTCGGTGAAGTTGAAAGTGGTGCCCGAACCGTCGGAACGACGAACCACGGTGATGGCAGCCGACGGCAGCTTCAGCTTCGGATTGAGCTTGGCGATCGCGGCGTCGTCCCACTTATTGATCTTGCCGAGATAGATATCGGCCAACAGTTCGCCCGAGAGAACGAGTTCGCCCGACTTGATGCCTTCGAGGTTCACGACCGGAACGATCGCGCCCATCACCATCGGCCACTGAACCAGGCCGTCTTTTTCGAGCTGCTCGGCCTTGAGCGGCGCGTCGGTGGCGCCGAAGGTCACGGTTTTGGCCTGGATCTGCTTGATGCCGGCGCCGGAGCCGATCGACTGGTAGTTCAGGCCGTTGCCGGTTTCCTTTTTATAGGCGTCAGCCCACCTGGAATCGACCGGGAACGGGAAGGTCGCGCCGGCGCCGGTGATGTCGGCTGCGAAGGCCGAAGTCGATGCGGCCAAAAGGCCCGCAGCGACGATCGCTTTGAGGAATTTCATGGAGATCTCCAATGTGTCATGAGCGGCGCGCCAATGCGCCCAATTGCGCTCACCCGATCGTCTAGGACCAGTCGATTGTGCTTTTATGATAGTGACATGACAGTTGGATGACGCCAGCAACGCATTGATCTGCATCAGCTTTTTTAATTAGAACAACCGCCGCGCGCGCAGTAAGGTGCGTCGCGGAGGATGGTCATGACGGCAGCCGAGCCGCCTGAAAAGCATGGTTTAAGGCGTTAACGACATGTTTCCATGAGCGGAATCCGGCCTTTGCCAGCACTCGGCCGCGCCCTCGGCGCAAAGGGCTGATCGAGGCTCGGACCGAGCCCAAGCATCGTACGGCTCGGGCCGGTTCTGCATGCGCAATCCGAAGCAAAAGTGCTGATCAATTCAGAGAAGCGGTCAAACGCCGGGCTCGGCAGTTTTCGTCTGCGGAAACGCGGCCGTGAAGGTCGCACCGTGGTTGGGTACGCTCTCGATCAGCAGTCGGCCACGGTGGCGATTCAGGATGTGCTTGACCAGCGAGAGGCCGAGGCCGGTGCCTCCCTGAGAGCGGCTGTCGCCGACATCCACACGATAGAACCGCTCGGTGAGCCGCGGCAGATGCTCCGGCGCGATGCCGGGACCGAAATCACGGACGGCGACGCGTATCTCGGAGGCGCCTTCGGTGGTCGTTGCTTCCGTCAGGGCCACTTTCACGCGACCACCCGAAGCGCCGTATTTCAGCCCATTTTCAATCAGGTTCTCGAACACGCGTAGCAGTTCTTCGCGATCGCCCGCGACGAAAACGGTCCCTTCCGGCAGATCCATGTCGATCGTCACGCCGCGCTCGGTGGCGAGCAGTTCCAGGCTGTCGCCGACCTGGCGGATGATCGGCAACAGGTCGATCATCGTATCCGGCCGGACATGGGCGGATAGTTCGACCCGCGACAACGACAACAGATCGTCGATCAGCCGCGCCATACGCGCTGCCTGGGTGTGCATGATGCCGAGGAAGCGCTCGCGCGCCTTCGGATCCTCCTTCGCGGGCCCCTGCAGTGTATCGATAAAGCCTGACAGCGCCGCCAGCGGCGTGCGCAACTCATGGCTCGCATTGGCGACGAAATCGGCGCGCATTTCCTCGACCCGGCGGATCGGGGTCTGATCGTGGAATGTCATCAGCATGCAGGTGTCGTTGCCGCCGAAGGCCGTGGGAACGGAGATCGGCGTAATCACCAGGTCCATCCAGCGATCGACCGGAACGTGATCGAGGTAAGAGGTGCGGCGCGCTTCGGTATTGGCGATCGCTTCGCGCAACGCCGTGATGATCTCCGGCGAGCGGAGTGCAAATTGCGCCAGTTCGCCTTTCCGCAAGGCAGGCGCAAGCTGTGCAGCGGCGGCGTTCAGATGGATGACACGACCGGCGCGATCGAGCAGCACGGCGGGATCCGGAATGCCTTCGATGATGGCCCGCACCGCGGGCTGCTCGACCGGGCTGACGAGCGCCTCATCCCGCTTGGCATCGCTGTCGTGCAGATGCCACGGCACCAACGCAGCACCAGAAATACAAACGAATACGATGATGGCACGCAACGGTGTCAACTCGCCGAACAGCACAAGCGCCGCCAGCGCCAGACCAGCGACCAGCAGAATGATTGCGGCATGTCGCAGACGGTCCGGCCAGGGCGAGAACATCGACGTTGGAGAAGCTTCGACGGCCATCTGATCAGTGTCTTTCCTGGCGTCTCGTCCCGCGACTTTCCTGGCGACGTCTTGCGACGCGATCTCGAAGGGCTGCAAGCCGCCCGGCCTAACCGGCACCAGAGCCTCCGTGATCGTTCAGGGGTCGGCCCGTATGAGGCTGCGCCTGTGTCGCGACCGCCTGCTGCTTTTTCGATCGCGCGCCGACAATAAGCTCGCGAAACGTCAGTAGCATGACTGAAATGAAGAACGGGGACAGGTAGTAAAGGACCCGGAACAATAACATGCCGGCCAGCAATTGCTCCTGGTCCATCATCTCCAGGCCAACCAGCATCGCGGCGTCGAACACCCCGAGACCGCCCGGCGAATGGCTGGCGAAGCCTAGCAAGGTTGCCGTGACGAACACCACCGCCACCGTGACGAAATCGACGCCGGGCGTATTCGGCACCAGCATATACATGGCGAGCGCGCAAAAACCGAGATCGACGATGCCGATCAGGATCTGCAGCAGCGTTAGCGGTCCGCCCGGCAAGATGACCGACCAAGGCCCGCGGCCGACGCTGCGCGGCTTCATCCACACCCAGACGACATAGCCGGCGAGGCCGGCCAGAACGGCATAAGCCAGCACGCGATTGACCGCAGGCGGGACCTGATTGATCGCACTGGCCGCCTCGGGGTGATAGGCGACCCCCATGCCGAGCACCGCGAGATTGCCGAGCCAGAAGGTGAGCCCGGCCAGAAACACGATCTTGGCGACATCCACCGCGGACAGATCCCACGCCGAATAAATGCGATAGCGCACCGCGCCGCCGGTAAAGACGCTGGCGCCGACATTGTGGCCGATGGAATAGCTGGTGAAGGCGGCCAGTGCATTGATGCGGTAGGGCACATCCTTGCGGCCGATGGCCCGCACGGCAAACCAGTCGTAAAAGGTGAGCGTGAAATAGGCGGCCGTCACAGACAGGGCCGACAGCACGATCAGCCGCGGCTCCGTCTCGGCGATGAACTTCAGGACCCGCGCGGTATCGACGTTACGGAGCTTGTGATAGAGCATCCAGCACGCCACGCCGATCACCGCGACGCTGACGAGAACACCGAGTTTGTGCAGGATTTGCTTCTCGCGCAGAAACGTGGCCGTCCTGCGTATTGCTTCCAGCATCTCAACCTCGAATGCGATCCCGGGCTCCGGGACGTCGGCCAGTCTAACCAGACCCGCCGTAGCGGAACCGTTACCTCACCACGTTCGTCACAGCGTTTCCAGCACAACCCTCGTAGCGCGTTTCGGTGCCAAACGGAAACCGGTTGCGTGAATAAAAGCGTGCCCGCTCAGTCGATTAAGCGCGGTCGCACCGCTCGTGGCAGACGGTCGGCCCGCTGCGGCAAAATGCCGGCCTGACGAAGGTCTAAAGACGACCACAGGATTCCCATCCGAGGTCGCCGATTGGGCCGCAGACCTCGTCAGCGAAACCGTGCCTGCTGACGCGTCACGACGATGTCGCGCAACCACGAGCCGACGGCGCAGCCCAACAGATAGAAGCCGAACAGCGCAATGCCAAGGTCGAACCAGTAGCCGAAGCGTCCGGGTACCAGTTTCGCCGCGGCGATGGCGAGGATCACGACGGCAAGCACGGATAATCGCCGGATCCAGACCTTCGGCACAGAGGGCCCGCGATAGACCACCGCAACCCAACCCATGCAGAAGCCGATTACAAAGGCGCCGAGCAGCCAGTCCCAGAGAAGCGTCGCGAGAATGGTCATGGATTGGGCCTCACCACGAATTCGATCCGGCGATTCTGGAGTTTGCCGTCTTCGGTGTCATTGGTTGCGAGCGGCAGAGTGGCGCCGTAGCCGATGGCTTCGAAACGGTCGCCCGGCAAGCCGGCCTTGATCAGATAATCCTCGACCGCGGTAGCGCGCTTCTCGGACAGGGTCTGGTTGAAAGCGGGATCACCGTCGCTGTCGGTATGGCCGACAATGTCGAATTTGGTCGTCGGGCAGCGCATGGCGATTTCCACCAGCCGATCGAGCAAGCCTGCCGAGTCGGCATTGATACTGGCGCTGGCCGTCTCGAAACGGACGCGGCCTTTGGTCAGGTTCTGGTTGAACAATTGCTGGCAGACGCTGGCGTCCACCGGCGCGGCGGCAGGCTTTACGCTGATCTCCGGCTTCGCCATCCAGCCTTGCGGAAGCTCCCGCGCGAGGCCGGCCCGCATCTGTTCGGCTGCGGCTTCGTAAAGCGCATCACCCGACAGTTTCACTTCCCGATCATTGACCACCAGCGTGCCCGTGGACAGCCGCGACAACGCGCCGAGCGCCGAGGTCACCGCCGGCGCAAAGTTGCCGGGTGCACCGATACTGGCCTTCAGATTGTCGATGATCTTGTCATTCGTGAACTTGCGCTGGGCAGCGGCGACCAGAGCGGCATGGACGTTGTTGTCCGGCACATAGCCGCTCAATGTCAGCGTATTCGCCACGGGATCCTTGTTGGCACGGAACACATAAGGCGGCGCCTTCACATCGTTGGCCGCCACGGTGAACCCTTCCGGCAGGTTCTTGAGAGCCGCCGCGATGGCTTCGCGTCCGCCGAGGTCGCGGGCCATGCCGGTGATGCTGACATTGCCGTCCATGATCGTCGCCTTGCCCTCTTTCAGCTTTGCGACCTGTTCGAGCAGCAGCACGGCGGCGCCATCGAAGCGCGGCGGCGCGCCGCGTTTGAGGCCCATACGGTCCGAGACTTCAGTGCCCGCGAGCGCCGTCTTGGCCGCTTCGGCGATCCGCGCCTTGCTGGCCGGCAACGGTGCCGTGCCCCACAGGGTGACACGGACGTTGTCACGCTCGGCGACCCACACGAACGGCTTGGCTTCAGCCACCAGCCGGGTGGCATCATTGACCAGACGCACCCCCGGCACCGCCTCGACGGAACCGACGGCGCTGCGACGCCCCTCTTCCGAAAACGCCTCCGCGGCGAAATTAACGTCGCGACCGGCAACGGAAATCTGAGTTTTATCAAGTACGGTGCTTTTCAGCGCCGCGGTGCTGCGCGAAGTTAGATCCGCCTTGAGAACCGGCGTGCTGAACCAAGCAGCCACGATCCAGAGGACCGCGAGTGGAACGAGCCCGGGCCACCACTTGGCGCTCCACCTGTAAAAACCGTGCATTAGACGTCCTGCGGGAATGGAAGTAGAGAGAAAACAAACCCTTGCGGGACTGTCAAACTGAATTCGAGGCCAGCCACTAGCGTCGCTCGGGGTATTGGAATAACGCTTTGTTTAGCCGTTCCTGATCATGTCTGTGGATCGCCTCCAAGTGCTAGGTCACAAAATGCAGCAGATTCGCAACACGATTATTCGTGCTGGGCATCACGTTCGGCCAGCCCATGCCGGCCTGTTCCAGCCCAATCGCCACCTCGAAATCACCCCCGACTTCCTGCGCGCGACGCTGGCCTATCTGCGCGCCACCGGTGTCGATATCGTGACCTCCGACGAGATGCACCGTCGCCTGATCGAGCGGGACTTCTTGCGTCGCTTCGCCTGCTTCACCTGCGACGACGGCTACCGGGATAACCGCGATCATATGTTGCCGGCGATGCGGGACTTCGACGCCCCGTTCTCGGTTTTCGTGGCCAGCGACTTTGCCTCCGGGACCGGCCGCCTGTGGTGGGTGGCGCTGGAGCGCGTGGTCGCGAAAGCCGCCAGCCTCGAAGCGCCCATCGACGGCCACATGGTTCGCATCGCCACGGCCTCGCTGCCTGAAAAGGAAATGGGATTCGACCGCCTGCATGGATGGCTGCGCAGCCTCGACGAAGCCGATCTGCGCCGCGAAATGACTGCGCTGTGCCAGCAGGCCGGTGTCGACGGCGACGCGATCAGCGGCGAACTCTGCCTGTCATGGGATGAACTCAAAGCTTTTGCCACGGACCCGTTAGTGACCATCGGCGCGCATACGCTGAGCCACTGCAATCTCGCCAGGCAGACCGAGGCCATGGCGGCCCATGAATTGGCAGCGAGCCGCGCCAATATTGAAAATGCTCTGCAGAAGCCTGCGCTGCATCTGGCTTATCCCTACGGGGATCGCGCTGCTGCAGGCAGCCGCGAATTCGCGCTGGCGCAGGCCGCCGGTTTTCGGACCGCGGTGACGACACGGCCCGGCGTGATCGCCGCCGAGAATTCCACCTTGCTCACGGCGCTGCCGCGCGTGTCGCTGAATGGAAATTACCAGGACAAACGTTACCTGCCGGTGCTGACTTCGGGTGCTGCCACCGCGATGTGGAACGGCTTTCAGCGGGCTGGCCACGGCTGATCCGGCGACCGAGAAACCGCACCGCTGGGCCAAGCGCGCCTCGAATCAGCGCAGTCGAATCTTCCTTCGATCCGCTCGCGGAGAGAAAGTGAGCGGTGCAGCTCCGATTTGCGCTGCGCGCCATCCGCGTTACGATCGCCGCAAACAACGAACAAGCGGGAGGCGTCATGTTCACGGATCTGTTTTCGCTCAAGGGCCGCATCGCATTGGTCACCGGCGGCTCGCGCGGCATCGGCAAGATGATCGCGGCTGGCTTTCTCAGTCAGGGCGCTGCCAAGGTCTATATCACCGCGCGAAAAGCCGCCGCATGCGAAGCGACGGCGAAAGAGTTGAGCGACGCCTATGCCGGCGAATGCATCGCTTTGCCAATCGACATCTCGACCATGACCGGCATCGAGATGCTCGCCGCCGAGATCAACAAGCGCGAGACGAAACTCGATATCCTGGTCAACAATGCCGGCGCGGCCTGGGGGGCGGAGTTCGACGATTTTCCCGAAAGCGGCTGGGACAAGGTGATGACGCTCAACGTCAAGGCGCCATTCTTTCTCACCAAGGCGCTGGCGACGCCGCTGCGCGCGGCGGGCTGTGCGGCGCAGCCGGCCAAGGTGATCAACATCGCCTCGATCGACGGCATCTTCGTCAATCCGCTGGAGACCTATTCTTACGCCGCGAGCAAAGCCGGTCTGATCCATCTGACGCGGCGGATGGCCGCCAAGCTGATCAAGGATCATGTGGTGGTCACCGCCATCGCGCCGGGACCTTTCCAGTCCGACATGAACAAGGCCGCGCGCGACCATGCGGATGACGTGGCGAGCAAAGTCCCGGCCGGCCGCATCGGCACCGACGAGGACATGGCCGGCGCCGCGATCTACCTCGCCTCGCGGGCTGGAGACTATGTGGTCGGCACCACGCTCGCGGTCGATGGCGGCATCGTCTATGCCAATCCGGGGATCGCAGGCAGCGGCTGGGATTGAGCACTGCCGGTTGCGTTTTAGGCAAGACGGCGCGGGCGTCAATTTGAGCAGTTAGGCCTCCGCGCCTAACCCTCTGAAATTTATAGCCCTGTATTTGCGACCTAAAACAAATCCTGCGTTGTGTACAATGGCACACGCCTTGCTTGATATCCGTGAGCGATACGCGCGCGGAGACGGGCCATGGCGGATGCTTCGGGGACAATCACGGTTTTGGCCGAGCCCGGCCCGATCGACGTAGACCTCGACTCCACCGCCCTGCTCATCATTGACATGCAGCGCGACTTCATGGAGCCGGGGGGCTTCGGCGAGACGCTGGGCAACGACGTCTCGCAGCTCACTCGCGCCGTAGCTCCCATCGCCGCATTGCTGACGGCCGCGCGCCATCGCGGCATGATGGTGATCCACACCCGCGAAGGCCACCTGCCCGACCTGTCCGATGCCCCACCCGCCAAGATACGGCGTGGGGCACCAAGCTTGCGCATCGGTGACCCCGGCCCGATGGGCCGCATCCTCATTCGCGGCGAGGCCGGTCACGACATCATCCCCGCACTCTATCCCATCGAAGGCGAGACCGTCATCGACAAGCCCGGCAAGGGTGCCTTCTACGCAACGTCGCTGGGCAGCGACCTCGAAGCACGCAAGATCGACACGTTGCTCGTCTGCGGCGTCACCACCGAAGTGTGCGTCAACACCACGGTGCGTGAGGCCAACGACCGCGGCTATCGCTGCATCGTCATCGCCGATGGCTGCGCCTCCTACTTTCCCGAATTTCACGAGATGGGCCTGAAGATGATCAAGGCCCAGGGCGGTCTCTTCGGCTGGGTCGCGGACTCCGGCGTCGTACTCGATGCCATCAAAGATTCTGACAATGCAGTGGAGACTTCACACAGGCTGGCGGGAGCTTTGCGATGACGACGAGCGTGGGGACGACGACGACACCCGGCTTCAAGCCGGCGCTTTGGACACCCGGTGACTGGAATGCGCTGTTCGGCTTCGGCACCAATATCCTGGTTAACATGCTGGTGCTGACCGGCCTGCTGCGCTTCGTGCTGAAGATGCCGGACAGCCTGGTGTTCGGCCGCATTCTGCCGGCGCTCGGCCTGATGATGTGTCTCTCGACGATGTATTACGCCTGGCTCGCTTATCGCCTCGCGCAGAAAACCGGCCGTAGCGACGTCTGCGCATTGCCGTCCGGCGTCAGCGTCCCGCATATGTTCATCGTGACCTTCGTGATCATGCTGCCGATCACCATCAAGACCGGCGATCCCTTGAAGGGCTGGTCGGCCGGGCTGGTCTGGGTGTTCTTCCAGAGCTTCATCCTGATGATCGGCGGCTTCATCGCGCCGTATATTCGCAGGATCACGCCGCGCGCGGCGCTGCTCGGCACGCTGGCCGGTGTCTCCGTCACTTTCATCTCGATGCGGCCGGCGCTCGAAATGTATATGACGCCGCAGATCGGTCTCGTCTGTTTCGCCATCATCTTGCTCAGCTGGTTCGGCGGTGTGACTTACTTCCGCAACCTGCCGGCCGGCCTGATCGCCATCGCCGTCGGCATGGTCATCGCATGGGGCTCGAACCTGTTTGGTCTCGGCATCGGCGGTCTCAGCGTGAAAGGCGTCGGCGACGCCTTCGCCAATTTCGGCTTCTCCGTGCCGCTGCCTGCTTTCAACGCCGTATTCTCCGGGTTCGAATTCCTCGGCATCATCCTGGTGACGGCGATCCCGTTCGGCATCTACGATCTCGTCGAAGCGATGGACAATGTGGAATCCGCGGAAGCCGCCGGTGACGACTATCCGACCACACGGGTGCTGACCGCCGATGGCGTGGTGTCGCTGATCGGCTGCCTGATGGGCAACCCGTTCATCAACGCGGTGTATATCGGCCATCCCGGCTGGAAGGCGATGGGTGGCCGGATCGGCTATTCCGCCGCAACCGGGCTGCTGGTCGTGGTGCTGTCGTGGTTCGGCGTTATCGCGGTCTTGCTGGCGCTGGTGCCGGTGGTCGCGATCTCGCCGATCCTTTTATACATCGGCATGCTGATCGGCGCGCAGGCGTTCCAGACCACGCCGCTCAGGCATGCACCGGCCATCGTGCTGGCTTTCACGCCGCATCTGGCAACCTGGGGAAAATTGCAGATCGACACCATGCTGGGCGCCACGCTCACCGCAGCGCAGGCTGCAGGGCTCGGTGCGGACAAGGTGGGAGAGGTCAAGACCGCGGCGATCGCATCACTGCCGCAACAGGGCGTGCTGTATCACGGACTGGAGGTGATGGGCGGCGGCTCGATCCTCGGTGGCCTCGTGCTGGGCGCCATCGGCGTCTTCATCATCGACCGCGAATTCAGCAAGGCCGCGGGTTTTGCGCTGGCCGGCGCCGTCATGACCTGGTTCGGCTTCATGCATGGCGAAGCGGTCGGCTTCGGCGTCACGCCGGGGGTGGCATTGGCTTATGCGGTGGTTGGTGCAGGGCTGTATGCGGCGGAGAAGTATGGCGCGCCGCAAATGGCAGCAACGCCGATGGCGGTGCCTGCGGAGTAGCTGTCGAGCGACGCGCTTGCCTTCGCCCCGCTTGCGGGGAGAAGGTAGCACGGAAAAGCGCAGCGGCGCCGGGACGGATGAGGGGAACTCTCCTCTGGTGACGGAGCGTATGGAGAGCCCCCTCACCCGGTGCTTCGCGCCGACCTCTCCCCGCAAGCGGGGAGAGGTTAGAGCATTACGCTGCCCGGATATTTTCCATGAAGCGGTCGAGTTCGGCGCGTAGGCGCGTGCTTTCTGCCGACAAAGTCTGCGCCGAATTCAGCACCTGCCCCGACGCCGCGCCGGTCTCCGACGCACCGCGATTGACTTCGGTGATGTTGCCAGCGACCTGCTGCGTGCCGTGAGCGACGCGCTGAACGTTTTGCGCGATCTCACGCGTAGCCGCACCCTGCTGCTCGACGGCGCTGGCGATTTCCGAGGCAATGCCGGAGATTTCGCCAATCGTATTGCCGATCTGCTTGATCGCCGCCACGGACTCCTGCGTCGCGCTCTGCATGCCGGCGATCTGCGTCGAGATTTCCTCGGTCGCCTTCGCCGTCTGACTGGCCAGTGACTTCACTTCGGACGCAACCACCGCAAAGCCACGACCGGCATCACCGGCACGCGCGGCCTCGATGGTCGCGTTCAGCGCCAGCAGATTGGTCTGCTCAGCAATCGCGGTGATCAGATCGACGACGTCGCCGATGCGCTGTGCGGCGCGCGAGAGTTCGCCGATGCGGGCGTCGGTCTGGCGCGCCTGTTCCACCGCCGATTCGGCGATACGGCTGGAATTCTGCACCTGGCGGCCGATCTCGTTGACCGAAAGCGACAGTTCTTCCGTTGCCGTTGCCACCGACTGCATGTTGGAAGAGGCTTCGTCGGAGGTCGCTGCGGCCTGGCCGGACAATTGCTCGGTGGTTTCCGCGGTGCGTGTCAGGGTGTTGGCGGCCCCTTCGAGCTGGCCCGAGGAGACCGATACGCTCGACACGATGGAGCCGACGGCGGATTCGAACTGGTCGGCAAAGCGGATCAACTCACCGCGGCGCATCTGATCGGCGGCACGGTTCGATTCTTCCTGCGCGGCCGCATCGCGTTCGGCCTTGGCCACCGCCTGAACCTTGAATTCCTCCACGGCGGAGGCCATGTCGCCGAGTTCGTCGCGGCGGCCGAGACCAGGCAGAACGACGTCGAAGTCGCCGGCCGCGAGCTTGCGCATCGCTGCGCACATCTCGGTCATCGGCTTGGAAATGCTGCGTCCGAGAAGCATGGCGAGGATGGCGCCGATCACAAAGCCACCGATGCCGAGGATCGTCACCAGTTGCTTGGTATCGGCAACCGTGTTGTCGGATTCGGTCTCCATCCGGTGCTGTTCGGACAGCATGTCGGCCTTCATCTCCGTGGATAGCTTGGTGATCGCCGCGGCTGATTCCGACATCTCCTTAGCGAGGCCATCGACCTTCTTGGTGTTCTCGACGAACTTCACGAAGGCATCGGCATAGATCTTGGTATCGGCGACGATCTCCTTCAACTTGCTGTTGATCTTGTCGTCATTGGCATAGATGGTCGCATACTGGTTCTGCAGGAACTTGATACGCGCCTGCGCAGCGTTCGATGTCTTGTCCTCGGCCTTGCCGATATAGGTGTTCACCAGCGAGGTCGCGGTAATGAATTGCGTGGTGATTTCCTTCACCTGATCCTGCACCGATGCAAGGCCGGCCATGATCGCGGTATCGCCGAGATCGTCGATCTTGTTGCGCAACATCAGGCTGGTGCGCGACAGCTGATTGGCGGCGATCGCATCGTTCTCGCTCTTCAGCGTGAGGATGCCTGCAAAGATCTTGGTGAAGGCGGTGAATTCGCGCGACAGCCGGGACACCTTATCGAGGCGCGCGGCATCGGTCGCTGCCTTCATCGACTGGTCGATGGCATCTTTAAGTGCGACTTCAGCCGCTTTCGCTGCCTTGGCATCGGCTTCGAAACTGCTCAGCACATAGTAGCGTGCCAATGCCTGATAGGAGGTCAGTTCGCGGTCGATATTACGGGCCAGGCCCGATTCCGCGACCGTGGTGCGATAGGACACGACGCCGTTGGCGATGCGTTCGAAGCCGACATAGGCCAACACCATGCTGATGGCGGAGATCAGCAGCACCGCGGCGAAGCCAAGCGTGACCTTGGCGCGAAATCTGAGAGTCGGCAGTTTCAGGAAACCCGGCTTCTTCCGGACAAGCGTCGTCGATGCCACTTTGGGCCCCCCGTTCATCACTCCCACACCTCGTCTCCGGGCGCAGCCCGCACCCGAAGCGAGTGCCCAAACCTACGGCAGAGAAACTAAGAGCGAGTAAACAGTTACCGGAACCCCGAAGGTTGTGCGGCAGGCGGGCGGGGCGATGGCAGCCCTCCTGTAGGGTGGGCAAAGCGAAGCGTGCCCACCATCAGCAGCTGACAGACGGCAAGGTGGGCACGGCGCGAGAGCGCCTTTGCCCACCCTACAGACTTCACATCAAGCGGCCATCGCCGGCGGCGTCAGGGCCCGCCAGTCATTGGCAAGTTGCAGCTTCGGCTCGGTGAGCTCCTGCAGCTTTTCCAGCGTCATGCCCTCGACCATTTCGCGCACGAACAGACCCTGTGCAGTGACGTCGATCACCGCCAGATTAGTGTAGATGCGCTTGACGCAGCCCGGTGCCGTCAGCGGCAATCGGCACTTGTTGAGGATGCGCGGTTTTCCATTTTTGTCGGTGTGATCCATGATCACCCGGATTTCCTTGGCACCGACAGCTAGATCCATGGCGCCGCCGACGCCGGGCGGGAAGCTCGGATCTTCCGTGGTCCAGTTGGCGAGATCACCTGCTTCGGACACCTCGAACGCACCGAGCAGACTGACATCGAGATGCTTGCCGCGGATCATCAGGAAGGCGTCGGCGTGATGCATGAACACGCCGCCCTTGATCAGGGTGGTGTAGTTCTTGCCGGCATCGATCAGGTTCTCGTCCTCGGTGCCCGGCTCCGGCTTCGGACCGAGGCCGAGAATGCCGTTCTCGCTGTGGAAGATCACCTCGCGGCCATCCGGCACATAGCTTGCCGCACGGGTGGGCATACCGATGCCGAGATTGACGTAAGCACCTTCCTGCAGGTCCTGCGCGGCGCGCCACGCCATCTGATCACGGTTGAGCGGCTTGTATGTCGTCGTCATGATGTCGCTCCTACGACCAAGATGCGATCGATGAAAATGCTCGGCGTCACCACAGCTTCCGGATCCATGCTGCCGAGTTCGACCATCTCGTCGACCTGCACGATGCTGAGATCGGCGGCCATCGCCATGATCGGATTGAAGTTACGCGCCGACTGATTGTAGATCAGATTGCCCCAGCGATCCGCCTTCATGGCCCGCAACAAGGCGACGTCGCCCTTCAGCGGCTTCTCGAACACATGCAGCACGCCATCGATCTCGCGGGTCTCCTTGCCCTCGGCGAGCTTGGTATGCGCCGTCACCGGCGAGAAGAAGCCGCCGAGCCCGGCCGCATGGGCGTGCATGCGCTCGCTGATGATCCCTTGCGGCACCAGTTCGAGCTCCAGCGTCTTGTTGCGATAGGCATTGAGGAAGGCGCTGTAGTCCCCCGAACGCGGATAGGAGCAGATCACCTTGGCGACGCGGCCGGAATTGATCAGCCGGGCGAGACCGACATCACCATTGCCGGCATTGTTATGGACGATGGTCAGATTCGTCGCGCCCTGCTCGTGCAACGCCTCCAGCAGATCGTCGGCAATCCCCACGGTGCCAAATCCCGCCACCAGGACGGTCGCCCCGTCTTTCACGCCAGCCACGGCCTCGGCCGGGCCGGCTACCCTCTTGTCGATCACTCCCGAAAACTCCTTGTCGCGGAATTGTTATAGCGGCCAACGGTTTGCGGCCCGTTGCGGGCGGACTAGAGCATCGCGGACGGCGGAGATGAAGTGCCAATTTTGCAGAAGGGGCACGCTCCGCCCTCACGTCTTGGCCAGGCTTCAGTCACGCGGCGGCGAAGCAACCGAGGACCCTTCACCAAATTGCCAGTTGCAAACTCCGCACCTCGCGCTTCTAATTAGACCAATTAAAAATCGTCGGGAGGTCTGCATATGTCCACCGTGAAACTGACGGTCAACGGCAAAGCCGTCTCCGTTGAGGTCGAAGACCGGACGCTGCTCGTCCATCTGCTGCGCGAGAATCTCAATCTCACCGGCACCCATGTCGGCTGCGATACGTCGCAATGCGGCGCCTGCATCGTTCATATCGACGGCAAAGCGGTGAAATCCTGCACCACGCTGGCCGGCCAGGTAGACGGCGCCAATGTTACCACCATCGAAGGCATCTCGAAGGGCGATCAGCTGCATCCGATGCAGGCCGCCTTCCGCGACAATCATGGTTTGCAATGCGGCTATTGCACGCCGGGCATGATCATGTCGGCCATCGACATTGTGCACCGTCACGGCGGCGCGCTCGACGAGCACACTGTCCGCCAAGAGCTCGAGGGCAACATCTGCCGCTGCACCGGCTATCATAACATCGTCAAATCGGTGCTCGATGCCGCCGGACGCATGAAGGTTGCGCAAGCGGCTGAATGAGCCGCGGCGACTGAACTGAGCTGAGCCAACCGCGCGCTTCGGTGAAAGCTGCGGACAAACAGACAACTCCGGCAGGGAGATCCACGTCATGGGCGTTGAAGGTATCGGCGCAAGCGTTGTGCGCAAGGAAGACAAGCGTTTCATCACCGGCCGCGGCCGTTATGTCGATGACGTCAAGGTCATCGGCCTCACCCACGCCCATTTCATCCGCAGTCCGCACGCGCATGCCAAGGTCAAGAGCATCGACTCCTCAGCGGCGAAGGGCATGCCGGGGGTCGTGGATGTCCTCACCGGGCAGCAGCTGGTGGATGACAAGATCGGCAATCTGATCTGCGGCTGGGCCGTCACATCGAAGGACGGCTCGCCCATGAGAATGGGTGCGTGGCCGGCGATGGCGCCGGACACCGTGCGCTTCGTGGGGCAAGCGGTTGCCGTGGTGATCGCCGAAACCAAGAACCAGGCGAAGGACGCTGCCGAAGCGGTGGTCGTCGAGTATGAAGAACTCCCCGCCGTCAGCAGCATGAAAGCTGCCATTGCGCCCGGTGCGCCGCAGCTGCATCCGGAAGCACCGGGCAATGTGGTCTATGACTGGTCGATCGGCGACGAGAAGGCGACCAATGACGCCTTTGCCAAGGCGGCCAAGGTCGTCTCGCTGGATCTCACCAACAACCGCCTGGTGCCGAATGCGATGGAGCCGCGCGCGGCCGTCGCGGAATACGACCCAGCCGAAGAGCACTTCACCCTCTACACCACGTCACAGAATCCGCATGTGGCGCGGCTGGTGCTCTCCGCGTTCTACAATGTCGCGCAGGAACACAAGCTACGCGTGATCGCGCCCGATGTCGGCGGCGGCTTCGGCTCGAAGATCTTCATCTATCCCGAAGAGATGGTCGCACTGTGGGCCTCCAAGAAGGTCGAGCGTCCGGTGAAATGGACCGGCGATCGCTCGGAAGCCTTCCTCACCGATGCCCATGGTCGCGATCACATGTCGCACGCCGAAATGGCGTTCGACGCCAACAACAAGATCCTGGGCTTGCGGGTAAAGACCCACGCCAATTTCGGCGCCTATATGTCGCTGTTCTCGTCCTCGGTTCCGACCTATCTCTACGCCACGCTGCTGTCGGGCCAGTACAACATCCCCGCCATCTATGCGGAGGTGATGGGCGTCTACACCAACACCACGCCGGTGGATGCCTATCGCGGCGCCGGTCGGCCGGAAGCGAGCTATCTGGTCGAACGCCTGATGGAGACGTCGGCACGCCAACTCGGGGTCGATCCTGCGGAATTGCGACGGACCAATTTCATCACGCAGTTTCCGCATCAGACGCCCGTCATCATGGCCTATGACATCGGCGATTTCGGAGCGGCCCTCGACAAGGCGCTCGAAGCCATCGACTACAAAGGCTTTCCGGCGCGCAAGGCGCAGTCCAAGGCCAACGGCAAGCTGCGCGGCCTCGGTTTCTCCTGCTACATCGAAGCCTGCGGCATCGCGCCGTCGAAAGCCGTCGGTTCGCTCGGTGCCGGCGTCGGCCTGTGGGAATCCGCAGAAGTGCGCGTCAATCCGGTCGGCACCATCGAGATCCTGACCGGCTCGCACAGCCACGGCCAGGGTCACGAGACCACCTTCGCGCAACTCGTAGCGGACCGGCTCGGCATCTCCATCGATCAGGTCTCCATCGTCCATGGCGACACCGACAAGGTGCAGT
>JAPLPC010000402.1 GCA_026400425.1 Hyphomicrobiales bacterium
ATGCGACCTGCGCCGAGGCAGGCGATCAATGGTCGCGTGTTCATGCCACATAACCTTCACGCAGTAGCGTCTGTAGGGCGTTACGGTCGAGATCGCCGAAGCCGAGCGAGGCCAGCGTGCGGCCGCCTTGCAGAAAATTCTCGCCGCATATGGCGCCGCCGATGGCGAGGAACGCTTTCACAAGCGGCGTCTCGACGCCGGCCAATTGTGCGCAGGACAGGAAGAAGGAGAGGCCGGTGCGCAGATCCTCGCGCATGTAGCGATGCTCGGTCAGCACGATGTTCTCGCGCCAGTCGCCGGAGTCGGTGAGACGATCATGCGAGCCGCGGCCATACATCCACTCCTCGCCTTCGCGATTGTAGTGATGCACCAACGGGAAGTGCGGGCCGTGATAGCCAAGCGCCTCGCGGATGGCGATGCGTTCGCAATCGAGCTGGTCGGTGACGCGGCGGATCGACACCTGCGTGCCTTCCTTGTGGATGTCCCATGTGGGAAAATGCTCGAGCGGCCCGGCATTCATCACGATCAGCGGCGGATGGATGATCGGCCCGGCATTCATGAGCGCACCCGACAGCGCATCACCGCATGGCTCGATCACGCCGGGAAACGCCTTGTCGATCACCTGGCAGGCATGGTCCGACAGCGACAGCGGAAACACGCCGGTCGGCAGCCGCTTGGCGCGGATGGTGATGGCAACCTCGAACGGGCCATGCTTGCGCGCCAACCATGGCAGCGTTCCCGTTTCGGCAAAGGCGACTTTGGCCTTGTTGCCCGCATCATGCGCCGTCTTGGCGAAGATCATCGCGCCGAAGGTCGCGGGCGGCAGATAGACGACCTGGCCGTCTTTCAGATGCGGCGCGATCTGCTTGGCGATATCCGGCTGCGCAAAAGCAGGCGCCGGGCAGAGGATCAGTTCGACGCCTTCGATCGCGGCTGCGATGTCGGTGGTAACCAGCGAAAGCTGCGTGTCGTGCGTGCCCTGCGCATTCTTCACGCTGATGCGCGAGCCGGCAGCCTTGTGCGCGGCGACGGCTTCGGCATCGCGACGCCACAGGCGAACATCATGGCCCTGCAGCGCGAAATCGCCTGCGGCCGCGAAAGAGCCGTTGCCGCCGCCAAGTACTGCGATTTTCATACTGGTCCCCTGAATTTACGAAGGCGTGGTCTGCTTCAATTTGAAATGCTGCACCTTGCCGAGCGCGGTGCGCGGCAGGTCGGTGACGAAGACGATGTCGCGCGGATGCTTGAAGCGCGCGAGTTGCGTGGCCACATGCGCCTTCAACATCTCCGCCGTGCAGCTGCAGCCTGCGCGCAGCACCACATAGGCGACCGGCACTTCCTGCCATTTCGGATCGGCCGCGCCGATCACACCGACATCGGCGACATCGGGATGTTCGAGCAGCACGCGTTCGATCTCGGCCGGATAGACATTTTCGCCGCCGGAAATGATCATGTTCTTCTTGCGATCATGGACCCAGAAATAGCCATCGGCATCGCGCGTGCCGATATCGCCGGTGCGATACCAGTCGTCATGCAGCGCGTCTGACGTCGCGGCTTCGTTGCCCCAATATTCGTAGAACACGTTGGGACCGCGCACGACGATTTCGCCAGCGATGCCGGCCGCAACTTCATGGCCGGCGTCGTCGATGATCTTGGCTTCGCAGCACAGGCCGGGCAATCCAGTCGATCCCGCGCACGCTTCGCCGCCGAGCCGCGTATAGACTGCGATGGGGCAGGTTTCGGTGGAGCCGTAAACCTGCAGCACCGGAATGCCGCGCTCGGTGAAACGCGTGATCAGATGCGGCGGCACGATGCTGGAGCCGGTGGAGATGGCTTTCAGACAGGACAGGTCGGTGGTTGCCCAAGCAGGATGTTCGCTGACGGCCTGGATGGTGGCGGGGACGAGAACGGTAAGCGTCGGCCGCTCGTTCGCGATCGTGGCCAACGTGTACTCCGGCGTGAAGCGCGCATGGATAGTCACGGTGGCGCCGTGATGCAGCGCCGGCGTGGTCTGGATGTTGAGCCCGCCGACATGGAAGAACGGCAGCACGGTCAGCACGTGATCATCGGAGGTGAGGCCATGCATGTGCTGGCTCATCACCCCGTTCCACAGCAACGCGTCCTGACGCAGCACGGCGCCTTTGGGGCGGCCCGTGGTGCCGGATGTGTAGACGATCAGCAGCGGGCAGGAGAGGTCGGTGTACGGATTGCTGCCATCGCCCGCGGCTTTGGCCAGCAGAGCATCGAATGTCTGCGCGGGCGCGGGCGGTGTGAAGTCGAGCGCGACAACGCGAGTGTCGGGCAGGTCCGTCGCGAGCTGCGGCAGGATCGCGTCAAAGCCTTGTTCCAGCACCAGCACTTTGACCGAGGCATCGGAGAGAATGAAGAGCTGCTCGGCCACCGCGAGCCGCCAGTTCAGCGGCACCAGGATCGCCCCGAGCCTGGCGCAGGCATAGAGTAAAACGAGATAGTCCGGCCGGTTCAGGCTCAGGATTGCAACGCGATCTCCGCGCCCCACGCCGCAATCCGCTTTCAGCGCCTTCGCCGTCGCTTCGATCCGCGCGTTGAACGCAGCGTAGGAGAGCGTCGCGCCCTCGAAATGAATCGCGGGCTTGTCCGGCGTGAAGGCCGCGTTGCGGGCGATGAGGCTGGAGAGGTCCAAGGCGGTTTATCCGATACGGCCGTCATTGCGAGCGAAGCGAAGCAATCCGGAGCGCATCAAGCGAAGGCTGGATTGCTTCGTCGCAAAGGCTCCTCGCAATGACGGCTGAGGGGCCTTGCGCACGTCTGACTTACTCGTCCTTCTCGCCCGGCTCATACAGCGCCTCGCGGCCGATGCGATCGAGGCACAGTTCGGCGGTCCAGGGCAGCATCAGGGCGCCGCAGCGGCTGTCGCGATAGATGCGCTCCAGCGGTAGCGTCTTCAGCATCGACTGGCCGCCGCAGGTGCGGATGGCGAGTGCGGCGAGTTCGTTGGCACCTTCCATAACGGTGAATTGCGCCGCATAGGCGCGCAGCACCTGCTCCTTGGTGGGATTGGCACAGGCTTCGGTGACGGCCTGGAACCAGATGCCCTTGATCTGCTCGAGCTTGACCTGCATCTGCGCTACGGCGATCTGCTTGGTCGGATACATGCGGCGCTTCACCGGCGGCATGCCCGGCACTTCGCCGCGCAGATATTTGACGGTGAAATCATACGAGGCCTGCGCGAGGCCCATATAGGTCGGCGCCAGCGTCATAAACATATGCGGCCAGCGCATCGCGGCCTGGAAATAGACACCGCGCGGCATCAGCGCAGAATCGGCCGGGACGAACACATCCTTGAAGATCAGCGTGCGCGAGACGGTGCCGCGCATGCCGAGCGGATCCCAATCGCCGACCACGGAGACGCCTTCGGACGTGGCGTCGATCGCGAGATACAGCGTATTGCGGCGAGAGGCTTTTTCACCCTCGGTGATCTCGGTGCAGAGCACGCCGTAGAAATTGGCGGAGCCGGACAGCGAGGCAAAGATCTTCTTGCCGTTGACGAGCCAGCCGCCTTCGACCGGCTTGGCCTCGGTGCCGAACGCGACACCGCCGGCAGCTGCCGCACCACCTTCCGAGAACGGCTGCGCATAGATCGCGCCGTCTTCCAGAATGCGCTTGTAATGCACGGCGCGGCGGCGCTCGTGATCGGCACGGGTCTGCGCGTCCATGTCGAGATCATCGGCCAGCGGCCCGGACCACAGCGTCGAGCAGACATGCATGTTCCAGGTCAGCGCCGTGGCACCGCAGTAACGGCCGATCTCGGCGGCGGCCAGCGAATAGGTCTGGTAGTCCGCGCCCGATCCGCCATTGGCTTTGGGCACGGAAATGCCGAGCAAGCCGGCTTTGTGCATGTCCCGATAATTCTCCATCGGGAAGATGGCTTCGCGATCCCATCTGGACGCGCGCGGCGCAAAATTTGTCTGCGCCAATTCGCGCGCCTTCGTGATCAAGGCGGCCTGTTCGTCACTCAGGCGATAGGCCTTCGGATCGAACATCGGCTTGTCGAGCACGATGCCTTCAATTTTGCTGGCGGGCGCGTTCATGAGGAGGATCCCGAGAGGTTGTGATACGTCTTGAGGAAATCTGCGAGCACGTCGTTGAATTCACCCGGTCGCTCGAAACTGGCGAGATGGCCGACGCCTTCGAGCTCCACATAAGTCGCGCCGGGCACCATGGCGGCCATTTTCGCCATGGTCTTGGCGGGCGCGTTGTTGTCCTTGGAGCCTGACAGCAACAGCGTCGGCACCTTGATGTCGGCGATCTCGTTACGAAGATTGAAGCCGATCATCGATCTCATGGAGGCGCGATAGGTATCGGGGTTCACCGCCGCCATGCAGTCGCGTGCGAGTTCGAGGCCTTCAGGATCCGGATCGTCGCCGATCAGGCCGGCAACCAGCTTCGGCGCCATGGTCACCATGGTCTCGCCGCGATCCAGCGGTCCGAGCCGGGCATCGATGAAATTCTTTTGCCACTCGCCGTCGGAACTGCCGAACACCGACGTGGTCTGTGCCAGCACCGCGGCGCCGGCGAGATCGGGATAGTCGTGCAGGAAGCGCTGCACGATCATGCCGCCGATGGAGTGGCCGACCAGCACCGGCTTCCTGGCGCCGACCTCGGCGAGGAAATCCTTCAGCGCCGCCGCATAATTGGGAATGCTGGGCTTGTCGAGCTGCCTGGAGCCGCCATAGCCGGGCGCGTCCCAGCCGATGGTGAAGTAGCGATCGCCGAATGTATCGATCTGATTGCGCCAGCCACGGCCGGCACCGCCGATCCCGTGCAGAAACACCAGCGGCGTCATCGACGCATCGCCTTTTGCCTCATAGCCGAAGCGGCCGTCCTTGGTTGTCAGGGCTTCTGTATTCGCCATGTGTTGGCCTCCTGTACGATCGGACGTGATAATCCTAGCACGACCGAGATATATGAAAAGCGATAGTTTTAGACTTCAAGGGTCCCACATTGCCTAGTGGTCGTGCAATGCAGCACCAATTTTCGGCTGATGCATGTCGAGCTTGTTCTCCTGCTTCACCCTCTCCCCCCGTTGCGGGGGAGGGCCGGAGTGGGGGCAGTCACACGCGCCGCAGTTTGCGACGGCCCCCACCCTGACCCTCCCTCGCAAGGGCGAGAGAGGGGACACTGCTTCCGGAGCAAGACGGGTCAACAGATCGGACTTGTGAGAAAGCTCTTTAGGTTTAAAACAATCCGCGTATCGCGCGAGACAGGGAGCCCGCCATGCCCGACACGACATTTCTGACCTGGCCTTTCTTCGAGGACCATCATCGCCAACTGGCGACGGGCCTTTCGCGCTGGGCCGCGGACAACGTTGCGGGTCTCGTTGATCATCACGACACCGACGGCTCATGCCGCAAACTCGTGAAGGCGCTGGGCGGGGCCGGGTGGCTGCGCGCTGCCGTGCCGGCGGCCTATGGCGGGCTCTATGAAAATTTCGACGTGCGTGCGCTGTGTCTGATCCGCGAGACGCTGGCCTATCAGAACGGTCTTGCCGATTTCGCCTTCGCCATGCAGGGCCTCGGTACCGGGCCGATCACGCTCTACGGCTCGGAAGAGCTGAAGCAGCGCTATTTGCCGCGCGTCGCCAGGGGTGATGCCATCGCCGCCTTCGCGCTGTCGGAACCCGATGCCGGCTCGGATGTCGCCGCGATGAGCACGACGGCGGTGCCGGATGGTCCCGATCATGTGCGCATCAATGGTCTGAAGACCTGGATCTCCAATGGCGGCATTGCCGATCAGTATGTCGTCTTCGTCCGCACCGGCGAGACGGGCGCGCGCGGCATCAGCGCCTTCGTTGTCGATGCCGATACGCCCGGGTTCATGATCGGCGAGCGCATCGACGTCATCGCGCCACATCCGCTGGCGACGCTGCATTTCAATGATTGCCGCGTGCCCGTCGCTAACCGCATCGGCAAGGACGGCGAGGGTTTCAAAGTTGCGATGGCGACCCTTGATGTGTTCCGCTCCACCGTTGGTGCCGCAGCGCTGGGTCTAGCTCGCCGCGCGCTCGACGAGGGATTGCATCGCTCGGTGACGCGAAAAATGTTCGGCCATACGCTGGGCGACCTGCAACTCACGCAAGCTGGTCTCGCCGAGATGGCGACCTCCATCGATGCCTCGGCGCTGCTGGTCTATCGCTCGGCCTGGACCAAGGATCAGGGCGTGCCGCGGGTGACGCGCGAAGCGGCGATGGCCAAGATGTTTGCGACCGAAGCTGCGCAGACGGTGATCGATCGTGCGGTGCAGATGTTCGGTGGTCTCGGCGTGCAGTCGGGCGTCAAGGTCGAGGAGCTCTATCGCGAGATCCGCGCGCTGCGCATCTATGAAGGGGCGACCGAGGTGCAGAAGGTCGTGATTGGCCGCGATCTCATCAAGTCGGCGCAGGCTGTGCTTTGACTATTCCCAAGCTGTCATCCCGCGAAAGCGGGGATTCAGTAAACACTGACGTCAGTGAGACGCATGATCGCCGCTGTATACTGGATCGCCCGCTTTCGCAGGCGATGATCGATCACGCCACCACGGCTTCCGCGTCGAACGGCGCAGCCTGATACGCCGGCGCCGATGCCAGGAACCTCGCATAGGCGTCCGCATCCGGCGGCAGGAATTTTTCCGCCAGCGCGCCGCGTCGTCTCACCGTCGCGCCCATATCGTCGAGCAATTCATCGAAATGCTTAAAGTGATAGGGCGCCACGCAGAGGCCGCCATAGACGCCGGCCGCCGGGCGTTCTGCGCGCTTAAAGCGCAGCATCATGTCCATGTCGGCGTGCATCGCATCGGCGCTCGGCTGCTTCGCGAGCTTGCCGTCGGCGTAACGCACCAGCCAGTTGGCGGCCATCTCTGCCGTCAGCACCGAGCAGAAGCTCGAATTGAAGCCGACAAAACCCATCTCCGGTAGGTCCGGATTGGCGATCACGCGATAGAGCCGATATTGTCCGTCAGGCTGGACCAGTTTGTCGCGATAAGCCTGCGGCAGGAACGGCACGTCGAGCTTGAAGCCGATGGCGAGGACAGCGACATCCGCATCGACGCGCTGGCCGCCGGCCATCACGATCGTCTTGCCATCATAGTGATCGAACGTGCCGCGGATCGCGGTGATACGGCCGTCGGCCACCATCGGAAAGAAGCCAGGCGTTGCGATCGGGACCGAGCAGTTGACGCCATCCTCGATCCTGCCTTCCGGCACCATGTCGCATGTTTTCAGCTTGAGCTGCATCTTGAGCAAGCTCTCCAGCCCGCGCCAATGTACCCAGACGAGCGGCTTTGCGATCGCGTGCTTGATACGCGACAGCCCGCTGCGACCCCAGCCGGGAAACATCTCTTCCTGCGCGCGGATATAGAGGATGCGCTTGAAGTTAATAAGGCCTCCGACGAAATAGGGGATGCGCCACACCGGTTCGCGATAGACGAAGGTGACGGCACTTGCGCCGGCCCTCACCGAATGCACGGCGATATCGGTTGCCGATTTCGAGCCGCCGAGCACGACCACTTTCTTGCCTTTGACGCGCGAAGGATCGGTATGCTCGGCGGAATGCAGGATCACGCCGCCGGCGGCTTTGAAGCTCTCCTCGCCGGGGTGATGGAGTTCTTTGCGCTCGTTGAATTGGCCGGTACAGACGGCCACGAAATCGTAGCTGGTCGCGCTACGCGTGCCTGCGCTGTCGGTCGTCGCGAGCGTCCAGCCGGGCTGGCCGTCTTCGCGTCGCGCCATGCCGGTGACCGTGGTGTGAAATTGCATGAGCGGCAGCAAGTCGTGGCTGCGTGCATAATCCGCAAGATAGGCATGGACCTGCGGACCCTTCGGCCATTCGGGATAGTGCGATGGCATCGGTCTGTCGGTGAAGCGATACAGCTCCTTCGGGCTTTGCGTCTGCACCTCCGGATAGGAGCGGGCCGGCTCCCAGACGCCACCGAGATCGCCGCTGCGTTCGAGAATGGTGACGCGATGGCCGTGGCTGGCAAAAGCCTTGGCGGCTGCAAGACCGGCAATGCCGGCACCGATGACGCACACGTTCTTTTGCATGACCATGGCGGTGTCTCCTGTCTGTCTTTAGGAAATGCGGGCGCAGATCTTCTTCCGCGCAGGCGAGGACCTGCGCGTGGGATTGGCGGCGGATCGATGGAATATCTTGTTAGTCGTTGGCTTCCGGCGGCAGGAAATCAACCTCGTGTTCGGCGGAAATCCGCACGATCTCGGCGACGTCGGTCAGGTTATCCAGCTTTTTGAACAGCGCCTCGAGCTTCGCTGCTGGCGACACCCAGAACAGCGCGCGCGCTGGTTTGTCGGATTTGTTGAAATAGCCGTGCGGAATCCCCCGCGGCAGCCGGACGAGATCGCCGGCATGGGCGCGGACCCACTGGCCGTCGAGCTTGAGATCCAGCGTCCCCTCCTGCACCAGGATGAATTCCTCCTGAGTCGGGTGGATGTGTACGGGGACGAACTGGCCCGGATCGCTATTGGTCTCGAATGCGAACGTGGAGTCGGTCACGGCCTTTGGGAAATAGACCTGACCGAGGATGTTCCAGGTGGTGCCCCCGTAACCGGTGCCGTTTTCGGTGATGCCCTTTTCCAGTGCCGCCATCGATAGTCCTCCGTTGCTGTACTGCTCGTGATGCTGCGCCGAGTGCCGGCCACGCGCTAGCCGTTGAACGAAATCGCTGACCGTTTGACGAAATAATTCGGACGGCCGGAGCGGATACGCTGCGGTGCACATGCGTATTCGTTGTGCAGAGCGGCAAAAGTTCCGGCGGCGGGGCGGCTTGTTTGGCCGGTACTCACTTGACTAGTATCAACCTGACAATGCGAGCGATCGAAGCATGGCGATGGGTGGACCGGTCTCGGTGAATGACGGCGCTGCGCCTGCCAGGCTCGCCGCCTTTGCCCGCGTCTGCACGGCGGATGTCGATGAAGCCGCGGAGGAGATCGGCCGCATCTTCTGTCCGCACGGGCTCACGCTGACGGGACGCAGCGACCCTCGTTTCCACGCGCACCACAACAGCGCCGATTTCGACGGCTTCTCGATCAACTATGTATCCTATGGCGGCTCGGTGGCGATCGATCCGGGCTGTCTCGATCGTTTCTTCCTGCTGCAAGTGCCATTGCGCGGCCACGCCAGCGTCAGCACCGGCGGCCGGATGGTTGATGCAAGCGCCGGGCGCATCGCCTCGCTGCTGTCACCGACGCTGCCGACGCGGATGGTCTGGCACGACGACTGCGCCCAGTTGATTCTGTTGATGGATCGACGTGTGGTCGAGCAACGCGCCGTAGCGCTGACCGAACGCACCGATGGCGTCATCGAATTCGATCCGGACATCGATCTGACCACGCCGTTCGGGCGTGCGCTGCGCGCGCAACTCGATTATCTCGTCGATCTCGCTGAGCAGGCCGGGCCGGATCGGCCGTTCTCGCCGATGCTCACCGCCATGCTGCGCGAAGCCGCGCTGAGCCTGTTGCTCACCGGGCAGCGTCACAGTTTTACCGATGCGATTGCGCAGATCGATCGTCGGCCGGTGCCGCTGCCGGGCGTGTTGCGCAAGGCACGGCAGTATCTCGAAGCGCATGCGGCGGAGCCGCTCGATCTGGAGCGTCTCGCGCGCGCGGCCGGCATCGGCATCCGCTCGCTGCAGCTCGGCTTTCAGCGTCACTTCGGCACCTCCATCTCGCAGATGCTGCAGGATATCCGGCTCGCCCATCTGCATACGCGCCTGCGCACGGCGCAGCCCTGCGAGCGCGTGATCGACATCGCCTTCGATCTCGGCTTCACGCATCCGAGCCGGATGGCCAGCGCCTATCGCGCGCAGTTCGGCGAAAGCCCGTCGGACACGCTACGCCGCGGCGGCTGAGGTATCCGCCGCGTCCGGAGCCGGCCGCTTTGTTGCAAAAGCTTGAAGTTTAAAATAGATCCGGCAGGCGCATCCAAGCTGGAAGGTCTGCCATGTCCGGATTGTCCCGTTCCCACGCTCTGGTCACCGGCGGCGGCCGCGGCATCGGCCGTGCCATCGCATCCGCACTGGTGAAAGCCGGCGCGACCGTCACCATCATGGGACGCAATCTCGGGGGGCTGAACGAGGTGATCGCTGCGGGCGATGCGCATCATGCGCTGTCGGCCGACGTCTCCGATCAGGCTGCGATGCAGGCGGCGATCGCCGAGGTCGCGAAACGCCAACCGATCGATATCCTCGTCGCCAATGCCGGTGCCGCAGAGTCTGCACCGTTCCTGAAATCCGATGCCGCGTTGTTTCATCGCATGATGGACGTGAATTTCATGGGCGTGGTGCATGCAGTCCATGCGGTGCTGCCCGACATGGTCGCGCGCAAACATGGCCGCATCATTGCCGTTGCGTCCACCGCGGGCCTCAAGGGCTATGGCTATGTCAGCGCCTACGTCGCTGCGAAACATGCTGTCGTCGGCCTCGTGCGCTCGCTGGCGCTGGAAGTCGCCACGAAGGGTGTCACCGTCAATGCAGTGTGCCCCGGTTTCACCGAAACCGATCTGCTCGAAGGCTCCATCGATAATATCATAAGCAAGACCGGCCGCACCCGCGAGCAGGCGATCGCCGAACTCGCCAAGCACAATCCGCAGGGCCGGCTGGTGAAGCCCGAAGAGGTCGCCGACGCCGTGCTGTGGCTGTGTGGCGCAGGCGCAGGTTCCATCACCGGACAGAGCATCGCCGTCGCCGGAGGCGAGGTGTAGGCTCACCGCAACGAATACAAAGACGCATTCAGGGAGACGACATGACCGCACTCGTGAAGAACAAGATCGCTAATCCCGTCACGCTGCCGCTCGCCGATTACAGGCCCGAGCACTTCCTGCTGCAGGTGGACGGCCGCATCGCTACGGTGACGCTGAACCGGCCGGACAAGAAGAACCCGCTGACGTTCCAGAGCTACCGCGAACTCACTGATTTCTTCCGTGCCTGTGCGATGGACGATCAGGTCACGACCATCGTCGTCACCGGCGCCGGCGGCAATTTCTCCTCGGGCGGCGACGTGTTCGAGATCATCGGCCCGCTGATCGAGATGAATACCAAAGATCTGACCGCCTTCACGCGGATGACCGGCGATCTGGTCAAGGCCATGCGTGCCTGCCCGCAGCCGATCATCGCGGCCGTCGAAGGCATC
>JAPLPC010000300.1 GCA_026400425.1 Hyphomicrobiales bacterium
CCAGTATGTGCCGCTGTCGCTGCTGCGGACGCGACTGGCCGAGAAATTCACGTTGACCGACCTGGCCGACGACACCGGCGGCCCGGCGCGTTACGTCCGCGTCGCGGAGACTGGCGGCAAGATCGGCTTCATCACGCCGATGACGCATAATTTCTGCGAATCGTGCAATCGCGTCCGCATCACCTGCACCGGCACCATCCATACCTGCCTCGGCCACGAGGACGCCTCCGACCTGCGCAGGCCGCTTCGCGCCTCGGCGGACAACGATCTGCTGAATGCGACCATCGACCGGGCCATCGGGCTAAAGCCTAAGGGCCATGACTTCATCATCGACCGCCGCCACAACCGCCCGAGCGTCTCTCGGCATATGAGCGTTACCGGCGGCTAATCCGCGCCGGCGCCTGGCCCGCATGACGCGGTGCGATGCAACGCGCCCCCCGCGCTGTTTTCTGCGCTGAATATCAACCAACTTCCAATTGACGGCAGCACCGCTCGCTGAAATGGTGCCCGCGCTTAATCGCCGGGGCGCAAAGCCCCCATGCACGAATCGCATGGCTCGATCGGCGTCACGGGGAGGTTGGGGTTTGCAATCACTGCTTTCGATAAGCCGCAGGATCGATGCGTTCAACACGGTCGTCGGCCGGTGGTTGTCCTGGCTGATCGTGGTTGCGGTGGTGATTTCGGCGGCCAATGCGATCATTCGCAAGGTCTTCGACATGTCTTCCAATTCGTTTCTGGAATTGCAGTGGGTGCTGTTCAGCATCGTTTTCATGCTGTGCTCGCCCTGGACGCTGCTGAGCAACGAACACATCCGCATCGACATCATCAATCATTCGCTGCCGCTGAAGCTGCGCGGCTGGATCGACATGCTCGGTCACCTGCTGTTCCTGATGCCTTTCGTGCTGATCCTGTGGTTCTGGTCGATCCCGTTCTTCCTCGTTTCCTATCATCAGAACGAGCAGTCCTTCAGCGCTGGCGGCTTGCCACAATGGCCGGCCAAGTCGCTCATCATGATCATGTGCGCGATGCTGTTCGTCCAGGGCATCTCCGAGATCATCAAGCGCGCCGCGATGATGCGCGGCGTGATTCCGGATTCCAACGCCAATGCCATCAGCGCGCAGCGAGCCGCCGAGCTCGAAGCCGAACGTCTGGTGATGACCATCGCCGGCGACAAACCGTGACCCTTCTCCACCCCATGTCATCCCGATTGCAGCGAGAGACGCCTGAATGACCGCTATGTTCATCCACTACATGGCGCCCATCATGTTTGCGTCGCTGGTGATCTTCCTGCTGCTGGGTTACCCGGTGGCGTTCTCGCTGGCTGCCAACGGACTGCTGTTCGCCTTCATCGGCGTCGAACTCGGGCTGTTTCGTCCGGACTTCATGCAGGCGCTGCCGGAACGCGTCTATGGCGTGATGAACAACGAAACGCTGCTGGCGATTCCATTTTTCACGTTCATGGGACTGATCCTCGAGAGATCGGGGATGGCCGAGGATCTGCTCGAAACCATCGGTCAATTGTTCGGCAGCGTCCGCGGCGGCATCGCCTATGCCGTGGTTTTCGTCGGCGCATTGCTGGCGGCGACCACCGGCGTGGTGGCCGCATCGGTGATCTCGATGGGGCTGATCTCGCTGCCGATCATGCTGCGCTATGGTTATGATCGCCGCGTCGCCACCGGCGTGATCGCCGCGTCGGGCACGCTGGCGCAGATCATCCCGCCGTCGCTGGTCCTGATCGTGATGGCCGACCAGCTCGGCCGCTCCGTCGGCGACATGTATGAAGGCGCCTTCATCCCCGGCATCGTGTTGTCGTTGATGTATGCCGGTTACATTTTCCTGGTGACCATCTTCGCACCGAATGCCGCGCCCGGCCTGCCGCTGGAAGCGCAGACGCTGCGCGAGCCCGAAACAGCCAAACATCCGCTGCTGATTCCAGTCGCACCGCTTTCGGCTGCTGCCTCGTCCTACCTGTTTGTGGTGAAACTCGGCCTGTTCAACTGGACCCTGCCCGTGTTCGACATGATCGGACTGGGACCGCGCGTGCTGGAGGCATTCTGGTTCGTCATCCTGCTCGGTGTGCTGTTCAAGCCGTTCATCGGCATCGTCCGCACCATGACCATGTCGCTTTACCTGACGCTGGTCTGCGCCACGACCATCGGTCTGGTGGCGATGAGCTACACCGAGGTCAAGGGCGGCGCCGACTACGTCGTGCTGACGATGTCGATCACTGTCGGATTGTCATTCGTGCTGGCAGTGTTGAACCGCTTCCTCAAGCTCGGCCTGTATTCGAAGCTCGCGGAACAGGTCGTGTTCGTGATGGTGCCGCCGCTCGGACTGATCTTCCTGGTGCTCGGCACCATCTTCATCGGCGTGGCGACGCCGACCGAAGGCGGCGCCATGGGCGCGGCCGGCGCCATGATCCTCGCGGTCATGAAGGGGCGGCTGACCTTCGGCCTGACCCGCCAGGCCGCGGAAGCCACGGCGAAATTGTCGGCCTTCGTGGTGATGATCCTGGTCGGCGCACGCGTGTTCTCGCTGACATTCTACGGCGTCGATGGCCATCGCTGGGTCGAGGAATTGCTGGTGTCGCTGCCGGGCGGCCAGATCGGCTTCCTGATCTTCGTGAACATGTTCGTGTTCGTGCTGGCGTTCTTCCTCGACTTCTTCGAGCTCGCTTTCATCGTCATCCCCCTGCTCGGACCCGCAGCCGACAAGCTCGGCATCGATCTGATCTGGTTCGGCGTGATGATGGGCGTCAACATGCAGACCTCTTTCATGCATCCGCCATTCGGCTTCGCGCTGTTCTATCTGCGCTCGGTGGCGCCCAAGGAGTCCTATCTCGACCGCATCAGCGGCAAACGGATGGAGCCTGTGACCACCGGACAGATCTACTGGGGCGCCGTGCCGTTCGTGATCATCCAGATGATCATGGTCGGCCTCGTGATCGCGTTCCCGGCCATGGTCATGCACTACAAAGGCGCAGCCTCGAATATCGATGCCAGCAAGATCGACATCCAGATCCCGCAGATAGAAATGCCGGCGCTGGATTTCGGACCGCCGAAATAGCGGGTCGGTTTTCTTCATCCCTTCTGACCTGCGGGGACCGAAGCTCAGACTTGCCCGACAGCTGTCGCGACCATTGAACGACTCGCTCATCGCGGCAACGGGGCTGGTCCACGACATGACCGTCGTCACCCGCGATATCCAGGATTTCAGGCCGACTGGCGTCAAGCTACTGGACCCCTGGACCGCTACTCCCTGAGGTTCGGCTTGCCCTCACTCGGCTCCGCATCGCAAAGAAGCCCGGCCTTTTTCACGGCCGGGCTTCCATCTTATCGACGCTGCGATCAGGATCGCGTGCGCGACCGGATCATGAAGCTGTCGAAGCTGTATTCCGCGACTTGCCACCAGGTGTACTGGTCGCCGCGAAAAGCCACCATGCTGTCATAGATCTTCTTGAATGCGGGGTTGCTGGCCGAGGTCTCGGCATAGACCTCGTTCGCGGCCTTCAGTGACGCATCCATGATCGCCGGTGAGAATGCGCGCAACTGCGTGCCACCCGCCACCAGACGTTTCAGGGCCGGCGGATTATACGCATCGTAACGCGCCTGCATGGTTTCGTTCGCAAGCGACGACGCGGTGCGGATGATCGACTTGTAGCTCGCCGGCAACTGCTCCCATTTGGCGATGTTGACGAGATTGTGCAGCGTCGGTCCGCCCTCCCAGAAGCCGGGATAGTAGTAGTACTTTGCGACCTTCTGGAAACCGAGCTTCTCGTCGTCATAGGGACCGACCCACTCGGCCGCATCGATGGTGCCTTTTTCCAGCGACGGATAGATGTCGCCCGCCGCAACCTGCTGCGGCACCACGCCGAGCTTGGTGAGGACGCGGCCGGCAAAGCCGCCGATCCGCATCTTGACGCCCGCCAGATCGGCCGGCTCCTTCAGTTCCTTGCGAAACCATCCGCCCATCTGGCAGCCGGTGTTGCCCGCGGCGAATCCGAGGACGTTGTAGCCCTTGAGAAACTCGTTGAAGACCTCCGAGCCACCACCGACCTGGAGCCACGATGTCTGCATGCGGCTGTTGAGGCCGAACGGCACGGCGGTGCCGAACGCGAACGTCGGATCCTTGCCGACATAGTAGTAGCAGGCGGTATGGCACATCTCGACGGTGCCGTTCGATGTCGCGTCGAGCGCCTGCAAGCCGGGCACGATTTCGCCAGCGGCAAACACCTGGATCTGGAATTTGTTGTCGGTCGCTTCGGCGACGGCTTTCGAGAACACTTCGGCTGCGCCATAGATGGTATCGAGCGATTTCGGAAAGCTCGATGTCAGTCGCCATTTGATCTCCGGCGACGACTGCGCGATCGCCGGTGCGGCGATGGCTGCACCTGCCGCGCCGAGACCGGCAGCTTTGATGAATTCACGTCTCTTCATTGCAATGCCTCCCTGAAAATATGATGTGTGTGGGTGCCTTTCTTGAGCGAAGGCTGCCCCCATCATGGAACCCCGCTTGGCGGGAATCCACCAAATCTTCGCAGAGTGCAGACGCAAAAAAGCCCGCCCCTCGATGAGGGGCGGGCCGTGATTGCGCGATAGTCCGCAATCAGCCGCGCGTGCGCGAGCGGATCATGAAGCTGTCGAAGGTATATTCAGCGACCTGCCACCACAGATATTCGTCGGATCGATAGGCCTGCATGGCATCGATCGACTTCTTGAAGTCGGGGTTCTTGGCGGAGATTTCGGTCCACAACTCGTTCGTCGCCTTCAGGCAAGCATCCAGCACTTCGTTGGTGAACGGACGCAGCTGCGTGCCGCTCGCCACCAGCTGCTTCAACGCCTGGGGATTCTGCATGTCATAGCGGGCAGCCATCCAGCTATTGGCATTGGCGCAGGCATTGGTGAGGATCGCCTGATAGCTCTTCGGCAGCGCGTTGAACTTCTCCAGATTGGTGAAGGCATGCACCGTCGGGCCGCCTTCCCAGAAGCCAGGATAGTAGTAGTACTTGGCGACCTTCTGGAAGCCGAGCTTCTGGTCGTCATACGGACCGACCCACTCGGCCGCGTCGATGGTGCCTTTTTCGAGCGACGGGTAGATGTCGCCACCGGCGAGCTGCTGCGGCACGACGCCGACTTTCTGCAGCACCTGACCGGCGATGCCGCCGATGCGCATCTTCAGGCCGTTGAGATCGGCGACGGTCTTGATCTCCTTGCGGAACCAGCCGCCCATCTGGGTGCCGGTGTTGCCGCAGGGCATGCCGATGACGCCGAACTTCTTGTAGAACTCATTGGCCAGCTGCTCGCCGCCGCCCTGGTACCACCACGAATTCTGCTGGCGGCCATTGAGGCCGAACGGCACCGACGCGAAGATCGCGAAGGTCGGATCCTTGCCGACATAGTAGTAGGACACGGTGTGCGACATCTCGACGGTACCGTTCGAAGTGGCGTCGAGCACCTGCAGGCCGGGCACGAGTTCGCCGGCCGCAAACACCTGGATCTGGAATTTGCCGTCGGTCATTTCCGACACCTGCTTCGCCATCATCTCGGCGCCGCCATAGATGGTGTCGAGCGATTTCGGGAACGAAGACGCCAGGCGCCATTTCACTTCCGGCATCGACTGCGCAATCGCCGGTGAGGCAACCGCTGCAGCGCCCGCGGCACCAACGGCCGACGCTTTCAAAAACTCACGACGCTTCATTCAAGCTCTCCTTTTGCACGCTTTTCCCCAAATTCCTTCGAGCTTACGGACGCCGCAATCGCTGCGCGATCCCGCCGCCGCTGCTCTTGGTCGCGGCTGATGTAACACGGTTATCGAGCGCCGGAAAATGAGACGAGTGTCGTAGTTCGCCCGATTGGACGAAAGTACTATGCGGCATTCCGCGCCGGCTTCGCAGACGCAGCGCAATCAGGCGAGCGCGGCTTTCAGGCTGTCCTTCACCTGCTGGCCGATCGCCCGGTAGATCGCGGCATGCGGCCCTTCAGGCTCGCTGACCACCACCGGCGTGCCGGCATCCGACATCGCCCGAATCGACATATGCAGCGGCACCTCGCCGAGAAACGGCACACCCAGCCGCTCGGCCTCATGCCGCGCGCCGCCATGGCCAAAGATGTCCGAGCGGGTGCCGCATTCCGGGCACTGGAAATAGCTCATATTCTCGATGATGCCGAGCACGGGCACATTGACCTTGGAGAACATCGCAAGGCCGCGGCGGGCATCGATCAAAGCGAGATCCTGCGGCGTCGACACGATCACCGCGCCCTTTAGCGGCACGTTCTGCGCCAGCGTGAGCTGGGCATCGCCGGTGCCGGGCGGCATGTCGACGACGAGGATATCGAGCTGGCCCCAGGCGACGTCGCGCAGCATCTGGGTGATCGCCGACATCACCATCGGCCCGCGCCAGATCATCGCGGTCTCCTCTTCGACCAGGAACCCGATCGACATGATCGACAGGCCGAAGCGCTCGATCGGGATCATCTTCTTGTGGTCGTCGAGGGTCGGCTTCTCGCTGATCCCGGTGAGGCGCGGCACCGACGGGCCGTAGATATCCGCATCCAGCAGCCCGACTCTGAGGCCGAGGTCGCGCAGGCCCAGCGCCACGTTCAGCGCCGTGGTGGATTTGCCGACACCGCCCTTGCCCGACGCCACGGCGATGACGGCCTTCACACCGGGAATCTCCGCCTGCTTGCTCATCGCAGATGGCGCGCCAGGCGGTTGATGCGGCCGATGCGACGACACCGGCTGCACGCCCGCTACAGGGGCGTGCGAGTGACCACCGGGACCATGGCGATGCGGCGGTGCGGCCGGCGCCGTCCCGGGCTTGCGCTCCGCCGTCAGTGCGACCATCGCGCCGGTGACGCCGGCAACCGCGCGCACGGCGGCTTCCGCCTGTGCACGCACGCTCTCCCAGGCGCGCGCCTCGGCGGCATCCACATTGATGGAGAACATCACCCGTCCGTCGGTAATGGCGATATCGGACAACACTTGGGCATGCACCAGCGGCACGCCGCGCGGCGACCTCACCCCGGCGAGGCCGTCGAGAACCTGTTGTTTCGAAACGCTCAAATGCTGTCTCCCGGTCGGCGCAAGTCAGACCGCAGAGATAGAGGCTTTAGGCCTCATGTCCATGCTCTTTCAGTCCGAATTCGGCATTCCGCGCATGCATCCGGGCGCAGGCGGGGCTTTGCCCCACCCTTCCCAGCGACTATGCTGCGGCCGCTTCGCAGTCCCGTCGCCCACACGGGAACCTCACTCCCAACAGTCGATAGCCGGCGGCAAGCCGGCAGCACATAAGGGTTCGGATATGGCCAAAGTTGCTTTCATCGGTCTCGGCGTCATGGGCTTCCCCATGGCCGGTCATCTCGCCACCAAAGGCGGCCACGAGGTCACCGTCTACAATCGCAACGCGGCCAAATCGAAAGCATGGGTGGAAAAATTCGGCGGCAAGTCCGCGCCGACCCCGAAGGCCGCCGCCGAGGGCCAGGATTTCGTCATGGCCTGCGTCGGCAATGACGACGACCTCCGCTCGGTGACCATTGGCGCCGATGGGGCCTTTGCCGGCATGGACAAAGGCAAGATCTTCGTCGATCACACCACCGCCTCTGCCGAAGTCGCGCGCGAGCTCGATACCGCCGCCACCAAGGCCGGATTCCACTTCATCGACGCGCCGGTGTCCGGCGGCCAGGCCGGCGCTGAAAACGGCGCCCTCACCGTGATGTGCGGCGGCGAGGCTTCGGTCTATGCCAAGGTCGAGCCGGTCATCACCGCCTATGCCAAGATGCAAAAGCTGCTCGGCCCCGCCGGCTCGGGCCAGCTCACCAAGATGGTCAACCAGATCTGCATCGCAGGGCTGGTCGAGGCGCTGTCGGAAGGCATTCATTTCGCCAAGAAGGCCGGACTGGACGTGAATGCGGTGGTGGAAGTGATCTCCAAGGGCGCGGCGCAGTCGTGGCAGATGGAGAACCGCCACAAGACCATGAACAAGGGCCAATACGAGTTTGGCTTCGCGGTCGACTGGATGCGCAAGGATCTCGGCATCGTGCTCAGCGAAGCCCGCC
>JAPLPC010000481.1 GCA_026400425.1 Hyphomicrobiales bacterium
CCGATGCAGAGGCTGGCAAGGCGCAGGTGATGGTCTCGATCAGCGACATTCAGGCTGCTGAGATCACCACCGCGAAGGCGTCGTCGGAGGCGCTGAACGCCAGCGGACTGAAGATGGTGCAGGGCGGGGTGTGTCCGGCGACGCAGCCGCGTTCGGCTCGGTCTCGGTAAATTCGGCGCGGACTATAGCGGCCGGCAAGCCAATTGCAACGCTCCTAAACCCCTTGATGTACAAGCGCTTTGTACCGCTTGCGGAGCTGTTCCCGGATGGTTATGGGTGCGGCCCGAGGAAAGCCACATGTCAAAAAAACCCAGCAAAACCAGCAGTCGCCCCGTCCGCCGGGCCGCCAAGGCCCCGGTCCGCAAGCCGTCTCCAAAGCGCCCGCGACCGATGGCCGCCCCTGGCGTCGACGAGCGGATCGCGGTTGCGCTCGAGGCCATTGCCGCCGATCTCGCCGCAGCAGCCCCCAAAGTCTCCAACCGATGCCTTCATCTGGCATCCGGACGGCCGGCTTGCGCCGGTGCCGAAGGTCAGCCGGGTCGAACTCGACCTGCTGCAGGGTATCGATCAGCAGGTCGATACCCTGATCGAGAACACCCGCCGCTTCGCCCATGGGCTGCCCGCCAACAATGCTCTGCTGTGGGGCGCGCGCGGCATGGGCAAATCGTCGCTGGTCAAGGCCGCGCATGCGCGCATTAATGCAAGCCCAAAAGTGAAGGGCCGGCTCAAACTGGTCGAAATCCATCGTGAGGACATCGAGAGCCTGCCGATGCTGATGGCACAGATCCGCGCGTCGGACTTCTACTTCATCGTGTTTTGCGACGACCTGTCCTTCGACGGCAATGACGCCTCCTACAAGTCGCTGAAGGCCGTGCTCGAAGGCGGCATCGAAGGCCGACCGGACAACGTCATCCTGTACGCGACCTCGAACCGTCGTCACCTGCTGGCGCGCGACATGATCGAGAACGAGCGCTCGACCTCGATCAATCCCGGCGAAGCCGTCGAGGAAAAAGTGTCGTTGTCGGACCGCTTCGGGCTTTGGCTCGGTTTCCACAAATGCAGTCAGGACGAATATCTCGCGATGGTGCGCGGCTATTGCAGCCATTTCCGCATCAAGGGGATCGACGACGCCCAGCTCGCGCGCGAGGCGCTGGAATGGTCGACGACCCGGGGCTCACGCTCGGGCCGTGTCGCCTGGCAGTTCGTGCAGGAACTGGCCGGACGCCTGGGCGTCAAGCTCGCGAGTTAGTCAGAAAGTTCATGCCAACAGCTGCGCTCACTACGCTGCCACCTTGGCGAAAGCGCAAACGGCGCCCGAAGGCGCCGTTTGAAACCTGATCTGACCGAACCGAGGCGTTACGCGCCGTTGAGGAACTGCAGCGGGTCCACCGGCGACGATCCCTTGCGGATCTCGAAGTGGAGTTGCGGCGACGTCACCTCGCCGGACTGGCCGGACTTCATGATCACCTGACCACGCTTGATGCTCTCGCCGCGCTTCACCATCAACTCGCTCGCATGGGCGTAGGCGGTAACATAGCCGTTGGAGTGACGGACCAATACCAGATTGCCATACCCCTTCAATTCATTGCCGGCATAGGCGACGACGCCGTCTTCTGCGGCCTTCACCGGCGTGCCTTCCGGAACGGCAATGTTGATGCCGTCGTTCGACTTGCCGTTGGTCTTCGCACCATAGCCGGTGGCGACACGGCCGCGCACGGGCCAGCGGAAGGTCGGCAGCGCGCCGGTGGCTTCAGCGGCCTTGGTCGGAGATTCCGGAGCAACAGCTTCGGGCGTCGTGGTCGCGCTGGCAAGACGGGCTTTCTGCTGCGGCTCGACGGCTGCAACGCGCGCCGGCGCCGTCGTAACTGGTGCGACCGGAGCAGCGGCGATCGTCGAAGGTGCACCGAGCGGCGCCGGAGCCGACGCTGTCGGCACGGCGGCGCTACGCGCGGCAGGAATGGTGACTTTGCTGCCGAGCTTCAACTGAGCCGTCGGCGACAGGCCATTGGCGCGGGCGAGTTCGGCGACAGGCACGTTATTCTTGCGCGACAGACTCATCAGCGTATCGCCGCGATTGACGAAGTGCGTCGTCGCCGCACCGGCAGGCTTGGCCGGAGCAGCGACGGCAACCGGTGCCGCCACGGTGCCCTGACGCGGAATGATCAGCGATTGACCCGGCGACAGCGCACGCGGACCGCGATAGCCGTTGGCCTGCAGGATCGCCGCCTGAGAAACATTGTAGCGCTTCGACAGGCCATCCAGCGTATCGCTGGTGCCGACGATGATCGACGTGCCATTGGCCGACGACGGCGCTGCGACCGCAGCCGGAGCTGCAGCAACCGAACGCGGCGCCGCGCTGCCGGTATGCTCGATCGGGGCGCGTGCAGCCGGCGGCGCATACATGCCGTTGCCGCCGCCGCTCACTGGCGCTGCGGATGCGACCGGACGCGATGCCGACGGATAGGACTGCGGCGCCGAGATCGGCGGCGGCAGCGGCTGAGACTGGTATTGCGGCTGCGGCGTATAAGCGGGACGCTGATATTGCGGCATATCGCGCGGCGCCTGCGCGACCGGACGCTGCGGCACTGAGCCGGTGGCTTCGCCGGGCCCGCCCTGCCAACCGAACGGGCGGTTGGAGCTCGCACTGATCTGATTACCGTCGAAGGTCTGCGACAGCCGTGTCGACATATCGGCACTGCAGCCGGAAAATCCGATGGACATCAACGCCAGCACCGCAACTTGCGGTGAACGACGCGAGCAAAGCAACTCGACAACGCGGGACATTGGTTACTCACTCATACGCAACAAACGACATAATTGAGTAAACACCGTCTCCGTTACCAAGCCTTTAACCTTGCAACAAAGTGGCGATCGGCAATCACGACATTTTCACAGCTCGCGTGCGACGCCGGCAATCGCGGGCACGAAACGCACTGCTATCAGCTCCCGCCGCTCGACCGTCTCCGCCGTCTTGCGCACGCGAACCAATGTCTGCACGCCGTGATGCGGCCCGACCGGCGCGATCAGGACACCGCCTTCGCCGAGGCGATCGATCAAAGATTGCGGCACGGCCTCGACCGCCGCCGTGACGATGATACGATCAAAGACGCCGAGATTGGGCGCCAGATCCAGACCGTCGCCGAGCATCACCTCGACATTGTGCAAGCTCAGGGCTTCCAGCCGGGCACGCGCCGTATCGGCTAATGCACGATAGCGTTCGACGCTGAGCACATCGCGGGCCAGCTTGGCGAGAACGGCGGCCTGATAACCCGACCCGGTGCCAAGCTCGAGTACCCGGTGGCCGGGTTCGAGCTGAAGCTGCTCGGTCATATATGCAACCACGAATGGCTGGCTGATGGTCTGTCCGCATGCGATCGGCAGCGCGGAATCGCGCCAGGCGAACGCGCGATCCCCGGCAGCGATGAAGAGATCGCGGGGCACCTCCTCCATCGCGCGCAGCACCCGGCCGTCGCTGATGCCGCGACGGCGCAGCGTCAACTGAAACTGCATCTGCTCCGGAGCATGGTGGGTGTCAATCATGGAAACTGCACGTCCCGAGCTTGCGATGGCGCCGAATTACACCAAATAGGTTGACGTAACCTCGCCACTGTCGATGCGGTCCCGAAAAATATTGTTCCCACGAGGGAACCGGACTTGCTTCTGCCCGTTGCCGAGTTGGGGATTACTGAAATTGCTGCGCCTGTGTCTGAAGCCGAACATACGATGTTTCGCGGCTACGCTATCAAAGCACCAACCAAAGACTTAGGCCTCTGGCCGTCCGCGATTGCCTTCAAACGCGGAATTTGCGACGCT
>JAPLPC010000325.1 GCA_026400425.1 Hyphomicrobiales bacterium
CGTCCTGTGGTGCAATTATATGGTCTTTCTCCCCGGCAACGCATCATTGGGGTTTCGAGCCGCTCGTTGTGAGTTCCATCGACAATACTTTAATCACGCTTGGGTCCTAGTGTAGCGCGCGAAGAGTACGGTCCTGCACCATGCAGGCTCGGCTCCAAGGGGCCGGATCCTACGATGATGCGTATGCTCGATAGTGAAGACGCCAATGCAGTCCATGTCAGACTGTCTGCGCTTGAGCATGGATACGATGCGGTTTTTATCGTCGGTACGGATCGCCGTGTTTTCTATTTCAATCACGCGGCTGAAGCGACCTGGATGATGGATCGCTCGGAAGTGATCGGGCGCGACGTCTGTTGTCTCGGTTTCGATGACCTGATCAACAAAGATGTCGTTCCGCCACTGCTGAAGCAACAGCACGACAACGCTCAGCAGCGAGCCTCAGTCGAGACCACGATAGCGCGCAAAGATGGCCGGATTATTCATGCCGAAGTGTCGTTGGCGGATATCCAGTTCGGCGGCCGTGATTGCCGCGTAGCATTTGTTCGCGACAAAACCGTTGAAGTCGGTCTGCAGAAGCGTGTCTCGCTCCTGACGTCGATGGCCGATAGCTCGGAACGCGTCGTTTTAGTCACGAACGGCCAACTCGAAATCATCTATGCCAATGCAGCATTCACAACAACGTTTGGTTATTCGGTCGATGAGGCAAAAGGGCAGCCTGCGAACGTCCTGCTGACCGGCAGATACACGAACCGCAGGACGCTCGCATCGCTCCGACGTTCCATCGGTAAAGACAATTGTGCCGATCTATTGCTCTACGACAGGCTCGGCGACGAGATCTGGGTTTCGGCGATCGTCAGACCGATGCAGAGCGATGGGAGCCTGGATCGCCTTGTCATCATTCTCTCCGACATATCCGATACCAAGCAGCTTCGCTCGCTCGAGCGTTTGACGATGAGCGCGCTCGCCGATGAAATTCCGATCGCGCACATTGCCGATCGGCTATGTCGGATGGTTGAAGTCATTGCGCCCGATGTCGTGTCTTCGCTGCTTCACGTCGATTCAAAAGGAGCGTTGCACCCGCTGGGAGGTCCCAGTTTGCCGAAAGATTATTCCAGCGCCCTGGACGGTGTCATGATCGGCCCCGAGATTGGCTCATGCGGGACGGCAGCCTTTTTCGGCGAGCCCGTACTAGCGATCGATATCGATACCGATCCACGCTGGCAGCCTTTCAAATCCCGTCCGATCGAGGTGGGTTTGCGCGCCTGCTGGTCTTCGCCCATCAAGGCAAGGGACGGTCGTGTGATCGGCACCTTCGCGTTTTACTTTCGCGAATGCCGTCCCCCTAGTCGGTGGCATCAGAAGATCGTCGATGCGTGCGTTCATCTCGGGTCGCTGGCGATCGAGCGGAGGGAAGCGCGGGCGGAGATCGCGCGGCTCGCCTATCATGATGTGCTGACCGGACTACCTAATCGTGCTCGCCTCAACCATCTGATCATCGAATCGGTCAAGTCCTGTCCTTCGGGAAAGACTGTTGCGCTCGCCTTTCTCGATATCGACAATTTCAAAGACATCAACGACACGCTGGGTCATTCGGCGGGTGACGAAGTGCTTGTCGAATTTGCCGAGCGCTTGCGGGCGCAAATTGAGCCGGGCGATATGCTGGGACGCCTCGGCGGCGATGAATTCGTGATGGTGCTGCCAAACCGCGATGCGCAAGGAGCGGCGCAGGTGGCGTCGCGCATCGCCAGGGCCTTGGCAGTTCCGTACCTGATCGGAAGCACGCGCGTGTCGATTTCCGCCAGCATCGGAATCAGTTTTTATCCTGACAACGCCACCGATATCGACACGCTTACAAAGCAGGCCGATGCCGCAATGTATCAGGCCAAGCGCGCCGGCCGCGCCACCTATCGGTTTTTCAGCCCGGAGATGAACAGCTCGGCAGAAGAGCGCATGATTTACACCGCGGCATTACGCGGCGCTGTCGAAAGTGATGCCTTGACGCTGTACTATCAACCGCAGATCCGGACAGCAGACGGCTCGATCTATGGCGTCGAAGCCTTGGCTCGCTGGCACGATCCGGTGCTTGGTATCGTATCGCCAGCAAAATTCATTCCCCTGGCCGAAGAGTGTGGTTTGATCGAACAGATTGGGCTCTGGTCGGTCCGGGCGGCATGCCGGCAGATGGTTGAGTGGCACAATGCCGGCCTCGATATTCCCTGCGTCTCGGTCAATCTCTCGCCCATCAATTTCCATAATGCCGACCTGGCGTTGGCGGTGGCGGACATTCTGAGCGAATGCGGCTTGGCGCCCGAAGCGCTGATGCTCGAAGTCACCGAAGGCGTCGTGCAGAACGAACGGTCTTTGGAGATCGAGACGATGACGGCCCTGCGTGAACTGGGCGTCGGTCTTTCGCTCGACGATTTCGGAACTGGTTATTCGAGCTTGAGTCGTCTCGCCTATCTCCCAATAAGGGAGCTCAAGATCGATCGCAGCTTCATGCAGGATCTGGACACGGTGCCGCGCACGCGGGCCGTGGTCACCTCCGTCGTTCGGGTCGGGCAGGGACTGCAACTCAGTGTGGTTGCCGAAGGTGTAGAGACCGAGGGGCAGCTCAAATTCCTGACCGATCTCGGATGCGACGTCGTTCAGGGCTTTTTCTATGCACCCGCGCTGTCACCGCAGGCCTTCGGACCTTGGTTGCTCGACTATACGGCCCAGCGTGCCGGCGTGATCCTTCGACAGATACGCGAGACCATGCAGTACGCCTCTGGCATGAACAACGTCCGAGCTGGCGATATTCAAGCGCCCGATCCGATCGACGATGCGCGAGGCATATCTGCGATGGCTTTCGATGCCGGTTAATGCAGCACGCCGACGATGGCGCCCATCAGGCATGTGGTCAGCGTCCCCGACAGGATCGACTTCAATCCAAGCGCATTGATCTCGTCGCGGCGGTTGGGCGCCATGGTGCCGAGACCGCCGATCATGATGCCGAGGCTGGCGAAATTGGCGAACCCACACAGCGCATAAAGCATGATCAGGCGCGAGCGCGGATCGAGTGCATTCGCATCGAGCTGCGCGAGTTGAACATATGCGATCAGTTCGTTGAGGATGGTCTTGACGCCCATCAGCGATCCCGCCGTGATCGCTTGCTGCCATGGCAGGCCCATGAGCCAGCAGATCGGTGCCATCACATAGCCCATAAGACGCTGGCCGGTGAGCGGCGTGCCGTCGAATGCCGGCAACAGCATCAGCATGGCATTCATGAGGTACATCAGTGCGACGAATACCAGCAGCAGTGCCACGATGTTGACGAGCAGCTCGATGCCGGCC
>JAPLPC010000351.1 GCA_026400425.1 Hyphomicrobiales bacterium
GTGGCCATTGATGGCGATGAGTTGAGGGTGGCGCAGCGTGACGAGCCGGTATTTTTTGCGAGATCTTGCCGCGACATGCGCTTTGACCGGTGTCACGCTAGGCGTCATCGCGCTTGACGGTCATGCTGTAGCTGCCGACCTGCCGATGAAAGCGCGCCTGCAGCCAGCCTATGACTGGAGCGGCTTCTATCTTGGCGCCCATGTCGGTTACGGCGACGCAAAGCTCGGACCGAATGCCATTCCGCTTTTGGCCCAGGGTGTCTTTCTGCCGCCGTCCCCGACCGGCATCCTCGGCGGCTATCAAGCCGGCTATAACAGACAGTTCAGCAACAATGTCGTCCTCGGCATCGAGGTCGATGCGACATTCATCGGCCCCACCGATACCGCCCGCCTCGGCAACGATCCCTACCAAACCACCTTCGATTACCTGGCGACCGCGCGGGGCCGTGTCGGCTATGCGATCGGAACGTGGTTGCCTTACGCGACGGCTGGCTTCGCCTGGGGCAAAACCAAGCTGAATGTGCTGGATGCCGACGGTGGTATTTTCTCGACGGATCAAAAAGACCATGTCGGCTGGACCGTCGGCGCCGGTATTGAGACCGCGGTCGGCGGCAATTGGACCGCCAAGCTCGAATACAACTATATCGACCTGTCGCGACAAACCTACGGGCTCGCGGGTTTCGGCCTGCCCGCCGTGGAAGTGGACCCAAAAATCCACGCCATCAAACTGGGCATGAACTATCGGCTGGGCGACAGCCCCGTATGGTCGCCGACGACGCCGGTCTCAACCCGCGTGTCGCTGCCGAAATCCGACGACTGGAATATCCACGGCCAGACGACCTTCATCGGCTCAGGCTATCCGAGCTTCCGCTCGCCCTATGAAAGCGCCAACAGTTTGCAGGGGGGCAAGCAGTTTCGGGAAACCTTCACAACCACCGCCTTCCTCGGCTGGCGCTTGTGGGACGGCGGCGAATTCTACTTCAATCCCGAAATCGCGCAGGGTTTCGGCTTCAACGGCACGCTCGGCGTCGCCGGTTTCCCGAATGGCGAAGCGCAGAAGGCCGGCGGCAGCTATCCCAAAATTCGTCCGCAGCGCTATTTCTTCCGCCAAACCCTAGGACTCGGCGGCGAGCAGGAAGAGGTGGCGGACGCAGCCAACCAACTTGCCGGCAAGCGCGACATCGACCGCATCACGCTCACGGTCGGACGCTTCTCGGTCGGCGACTTCTTCGACGGCAATAGCTACGCAAAGGATCCGCGCGCCGATTTCATGAACTGGGCAATGTGGTCTTCGGGCGCCTACGATTTTCCGGCCGATCTGCCCGGCTTCACCCGCGGCGGCGTGCTGGAGTTGAACCGCAAGGACTGGGCCGTGCGCGCCGGCCTGTTCCAGGTGCCGTCGCAGCCGAATAGCGACATCCTCACCTTCAATTCCGGCGGCGCCGTCGTCGAATTCGAGGAGCGGCACCAACTGTTCGACCGACCCGGCAGGGTGCGCGTCGGTGCCTTCATGAATCGCGGCAATACCGGCAGCTATCGCGGCGCGCTGGCGATTGCGGCCACTGATCCGTTGCGCGACATCAATGATGTGATGGCCTCGATCCGCCGGCCGCGCGACAAATACGGTTTCTATCTCAACGGCGAGCAGGAGATCGCCGACGAGATCGGATTGTTCGGCCGCTATAGCTGGAATGACGGCCAGAACGAGATCCTGTCCTTCACCGATATCGATCGCAGCATCTCGGGCGGCCTCTCCATCAAGGGCGGACGCTGGGGTCGCGCCAGCGACACGATCGGCATCGGCGGCGCCGTCAACGGCCTGTCCGCCGCGCATCGCGACTTTCTCGCGGCCGGCGGCAACGGCCTGCTGATCGGCGACGGGCGCCTCAACTACGGCAACGAGCGGATCCTGGAGACGTTTTACGCCTATGCGATCAACAAGAACCTGACTTTGACGGCGGACTATCAGCTGATCGTGAACCCCGCCTACAATGCGGATCGCGGGCCGGTATCGATTTTCTCGGGGCGTTTGCACGGGGAGTTTTGAGGCGGGCGTCGAGTGGGCCGTCGTGTCTATCTCGCCCGTGGCACCCCCATCCCCGACCCTTCCCCGCAAGGGGGAAGGGAGAAGTGACCGAGCGTGATCGATCGCCTTCGATTACTCAGCATTTCAGCCAGAAGCGCCGCGCGCAGTGCCCCCTTCCCCCTTGCGGGGAAGGGCTGGGGATGGGGGTCTGCACGCTCCGCGCTTCATGGTCGCGCGTTCATAAAATTAAGCCGCGCCCCTTGCCTCCGCTGGCTGAAACGTATCCGCCTGCGCCATGGCCCATGCCTGGTGGAAACGTTTGTCCGTGGTGCCGCGGATCAGCTCATTCACCTGAAGTTGCGGATAAAGCTTGGTGAACGACAGTACGGCATTGTCCGCGGAGCGATGCGAAAAATGCATCGCGCGGATATCCTGCGGGTGATCGAGGCCGGCAGCCGCGATCAGTTCAGCCAGCGCATGCAGCGTCGCCTCGTGGAAGTTCGTCACACGATCGGTCTTTTGCGGCACCGCCAGCGCACGCGCACGGGAGGGATCCTGCGTCGCCACGCCGGTGGGGCAGCGATCGGTGTGGCACGATAGCGACTGGATGCAGCCGAGCGCGAACATGAAGCCGCGCCCCGAATTGCACCAATCGGCGCCGAGCGCCATCGCGCGAGCGATGTCGAAAGCGGTGGCGATCTTGCCGGAGGCACCGAGCTTGATCCGGTCACGCGCGCCGATGCCGATCAGCGCATTGTGCACGAAGTTGACGCCCTCGCGCATCGGCATGCCGAGATGATCCATGAACTCCAGCGGCGCCGCACCGGTGCCGCCTTCATTGCCATCGACCACGATGAAGTCTGGATAAATGTCCGTCTGCAGCATCGCCTTGCAGATGGCGAGGAATTCCCAGGGGTGGCCGATGCACAGCTTGAAGCCGGTCGGTTTGCCACCCGATAGCTCACGCATCTTGGCGATGAACTGCATCATCTCGATCGGCGTCGAGAACGCCTTGTGATAGGGCGGCGAGATGCAATCCTCGCCCATCGCCACACCGCGGATGCGCGCGATTTCCTCCGACACCTTGGCCGCTGGCAGCACACCGCCATGGCCGGGCTTGGCGCCTTGGCTGACCTTCAATTCCACCATCTTGATCTGGTCAAGTGCTGCGCGAGTCGCGAATTTGTCGGGGTCGAATTGACCATCCTTGGTGCGGCAGCCGAAATAGCCGGAGCCGATTTCCCAGATCAGGTCGCCGCCTTCCTGCTCGTGATACGGGCTGACACCGCCCTCGCCCGTGTCATGGGCGAAATGACCATTCTTAGCGCCGGCATTCAGCGCGCGGATCGCATTCGGGCTGAGCGCGCCGAAGCTCATGGCGGAGATGTTCAGCACCGACGCCGAATAAGGCCGCAGGCAATCGGGCCCACCGATGGTGATGCGAAACTTTTCGGTGGCGTGCGGACGCGGCGCCACCGAGTGACTCATCCACTCGTAGCCCTCTTCATAGACGTTCCTCTGGGTCCCGAAGGGGCGCTTGTCGAGCACCATCTTGGCGCGCTGATACACGAGAGCACGGGTGTCGCGGCTGAACGGCATGCCGTCCTTTTCGCTTTCGAAAAAATACTGCCGCATCTCCGGGCGGATTTCTTCGAGCAGGAAACGGATATGCGCCGAGATCGGATAGTTGCGCAGCACCGCGTGATCCTTCTGCAGCAGATCGTGAAATCCGAGCGCCGCAAGACAGCCGAAGATGGCCGCCGGAATGATCACCAGCTTGAGCAGTCGCGGATCCCAGATACCGAGGCCGATCAGAAACAGGGTGGCCAGGCTGCAGATCGTCAACACGATGAAGCGCGGCGTGAACGGTAGCATCACGGTTTGCATGGACTTGCTCGCAAATGGTGGGATTTAGCCTTACGGAATCCGGATGACGCAGAGATCACAGAAGTGGCGCCGCGGCTGGTGTTCGACGAGGCAGCCTAGCGCATCCCGCGTGCTGAAGTCTTGTCATGCATTGAAAATGAAAAACCCGCGCCAGAGCGCGGGTTTTGCAATGCTGTCACGGCATACGTCTTTACCTCGTCTGGCGAGGGAACGGTCAAGACCTCAACGCTCGACAAACGCCTTCTCGATGACGAAATGGCCGGGCGAGGTGCCGCTGCCTTCCTGGAAACCGCGCTTCTCGAACATGACCTTGAGATCCTCGAGCATGTTCGGGCTGCCGCACAGCATGATGCGGTCGGTTTCGATGGAGAGCGGACCCTGGCCGATATCCTTGAAGATCTGTCCGGACTCGATCAGGTCCGTGATCCGGCCGCGGTTGCGGAACGGTTCGCGGGTCACGGTCGGGTAATAGGTGAACTTGTTCTTCATCAGTTCGCCGAACAACTCGTCCTCGGCCAGCTTGGCGACGAGACGCTCGCCATAGGAGAGCTCGGAGACCTGACGGCAGCCATGCACCAGCACCACCTGCTCGTAGCGTTCA
>JAPLPC010000108.1 GCA_026400425.1 Hyphomicrobiales bacterium
CCCTCGCCCCGCTTGCGGGGAGAGGGCGGGGTGAGGGGAGCTTCCAAGAACTCGGAGCTTGCGGAGGCTCCCCCTCACCCGACTTCCACGCGCTTCGCGCGTTACAGCCGACCTCTCCCCGCAAGCGGGGCGAGGTTAAGATCAGCGCTGCGTCAAAAATCCAACCACGGCTTCGGTGAAAGCGTGGCTTTGCTCGACATTCGAAATATGCGCGGCATCCAGCAGCGTCATGCTGGCGCCGGGGATGTTGGCGCGGATGAATTCGCCTGCGGCCACCGGCGTGGCATTGTCCTGCTTGCCGGCGATCACCAGCACCGGGCTTTTGATCTTCGGCAGAAGCGCGCGCTGGTCGAGTGTGCTCAGCGCCTCGCATGCAGCGAGATAGCCGTCCACCGGTGTGGCCAGCAGCATCGCTTTCATCTTGGCGGTGGCGTCCGGCTCGCGCTCGCGGAAATCCGCGGTGAGCCAGCCACCGATCACCGCATCGGCGACCGAGGCGATGCCGCCGTCGCGCACGGCCTTGATGCGGTTGTGCCAGTTGGTGGGGTCCGGATAGTAGCAGCTGGTATTGGCCAGGATCATCTTGTTGAAGCGCTCCGGCGCGTTCGCACCGAGCCATTGTCCAACCATGCCGCCCATCGACAAACCGCACCAATGCACCTTGTCGATATTGAGATCGTCGAGGATGGCGAGCACGTCCTTGCCGTAGCGTTCCATCGACACCGGGCCGTTCATGCCGGACTTGCCGTGGCGGCTCCCACATCGCCATGGTGCAGCCGAGTGAATTCGACAGCATCAGAGTCGGCCCGCTATCGCGGCCTTCCACGGAGACATTGAGCAGGCAGCCGTCGGCATCGATCATGGGCATTTCAAATCTCCCGTCGTTCTTATCGGTCGAGTGAGGCGAGCAGGCGATCGATCAGGGCTTGCGAGGCGCCCTGATAGTCCATCGGCTCGAACAGTTTGGCGATGTCGTCCGTGCTGAGCAGGGCATTGACCCGCGGATCGGCGGTCAGCACCTCGCGCAAATGCTTCTTCTCGGCCACCGCCTTCTTGCTCGCGGCTTCCGCCAGATGGTGCGCATCACTCTTGCCGAGCTTTTCAGCCAGCGCAAATGTCACAGCCTCGGCCATGATCAACCCATGCGCGGTGTCGAGATTGCTGCGCATCCGCGCGGCGTCGACTTCGAGTCCCTCTGCGATATCGACGATGGCGGCGAGGGCACCCGAGGTCACCAGCAACAGCATCGGCAGCGTCGGCCACTCGGCCTGCCAGGGGCCGGCGCTGCGCTCGTGGTCCTGCACCTGGGCGGCGAAGATCGTTGCGGCGAGGTTCGGCGCCATGGTGGCGGCGCCGAGCGCCGCCGCCGAAGCCACCGGATTGCGCTTGTGCGGCATCGTCGACGAACCGCCGCGGCCTTCGCCGGAGGGCTCGAAGGCTTCGCCGACATCGGTCTGCATCATCAGCGAAACGTCGCGGGCGATCTTGCCGCACGTGCCCGTGAGGATCGCCAGAACCGAGGCGCCCTCGGCCACGCGGTCGCGATGGGTATGCCGTGGCGCATCCGGCAGCGGCAGGTCGAGCTCGACCGCAAGCCGCTCGGCCACGGCGAGCCCGTGATCGCCCAGCGCCGCCAGCGTGCCGGCGGCGCCGCCGAACTGCAGCGCGAGGCTCTCGATGCGTAACCGTGCGAGGCGCCGGCGTGAGCGATGCAGAGCGGAGGCATATTCCGCGAGCTTGAGCCCGAACGGCATCGGCAACGCATGTTGCAGCCAGGTGCGGGCCACCACCGCGGTGTTGCGATGGGCGCGGGCGAGAGCTGCAAAGCCGGCAATCGCGCGGTCGCAATCGGCAAGCAGAGCATCGATCGCGGCGCGCAGCCCCAGCATGGTCGCGCTGTCGATGACGTCCTGGCTGGTTGCTCCCCAATGCACGTAGCGGGCGGCGTCGGCATCGGCCGTTGCCACATGAGCCGTCAGGGCCTTGACCAGTGGGATCGCCAGATTGCCCGAACGGGTGGCGGCTTCCGCCAATGCGGTGGCGTCATACAGATCGCTCCGACACGCTGCCGCGATGGCCTGAACGGCGTCGGCGGGAATCACCCCGGCGGCCGCCTCAGCCCGAGCCAGCCCGGCCTCAAAGTCGAGCATATGTTGCAGGATCGTCGCGTCGTCGCAGATCGCGCGCATTGCAGCGCTCGACAATAGCGGCGCCAGAAGGGGGGACAGGGCTGTGCTCATTCGGCCGGACCCTAGCCATATCCGATGGAGTCTCCAAGAGGCCGAACAGGCCAGCCAAGGCCCACCTATGCATGGCTGCTGCACCGCGACAGCTTCGGCGCCGGCGGCCTGCCGTCTTTCTTTTGTGCCATCCGTGCGTTACTTGGGATCGGACCACCTTCAACACCCGAGACGTTCAGGAGACACCCCATGGCCATGACGATGAGTGGCGAAGTGCAATTGGCGGCATCCCGCGACGTCGTGTGGGAGAAGCTGAACGATCCCGCGGTGCTGAAATCCTGCATCCCCGGCTGCGAAGAGCTCGAAACCACCGAGGATGGCGGCTTTCGCGCCACCGCCAAAATCAAGGTCGGTCCGGTGTCGGCCCGCTTCAAGGGCAAGGTCACGCTCAGCGATCTCGATCCGCCGAACGGCTACAAGAT
>JAPLPC010000438.1 GCA_026400425.1 Hyphomicrobiales bacterium
CTTCATCGACGAGCATCTTGAGGTCGTCGGGACGGCCATAGATATGGTCCGGCGCATACCACAACACGCCGTCATAGCCCCAATTGCGATCGCCCGGGAAATCCGCCAGCGGCATCAGCTCCAGCGCGTTGATCCCGGTTTTGACGAGATGATCGAGCCGGTCGATCATGGCGCGATAGGTGCCCTGGGCCGTGAAGGTGCCGACATGGGTTTCGAGTAGGACGGTTTCATCCCACGGGCGTCCGCGCCAGTCGGCGGCGCGCCACTGATAGCCGGCATGATCGATGATCTCGCTTGGTCCGGCGATGTCCTGCGGCTGGAACGACGAGCCGGGGTCGGGTACCTCGGTCTTGCCATCGATGCGGAAACGATAGGTCGCACCCGCCTTGATGCCGGGGACATCGGCAACATACCAGCCGTCGCCATCCGCGGTCATGGGATAGGCCTTGTCCAGCATCACATCGACGCGGCCGGCGGCCGGCGCCCATAGACGAAACGAGACGCCCTTGTCGGTCAGTCGTGGTCCGAAGCTGCGGCTCGTCATGCCGGTGTCCCCGCGAATGCGAGCACCGAGCGCGGCGGCGCGTCGACATCGGCGCCGGGTGGCAGAATGGCAATGGACAATTTATCGTCGGCAGTATTCAGCACTTGGCGCCAGCTCTTGTATTCAGTGAGTTTCGGAAGCTTGAACGGGATGCCTTCCGGCGCCGCGTTCAAGACGATGAACAACGGGTTTCCATCGGTTTCGTTCGAGCTCAGCACATAAGAAAGAAAGCGTCCGTCGGGAAATGCCCAATCCTGTTCGGTCATCTCGTCGGCCGATGGCGTGAGCCAGAGCACACCATAGGTTCCATCGGCGCGGCGGCCATCGAGCCAGTTTTGCGCCGTGATCTGCGGAAAGCGCTGACGCAGCGCGATCATGTAGCCGATGAAGTCCGTGTGGTCGTCGTCCTTATGGCCGAGATTGTCCCAGTTCACCCAGCCGATCTCGTTGTCCTGGCAATACGCGTTGTTGTTGCCGCCCTGGGTGTTGCCTACCTCGTCGCCGGCCAGCAGCAACGGCACGCCGCGCGCCAGGAACAGGCAGGCGAGCTGGTTCTTGCGCAATTGCCGTCGCAGCGCATTGATCGCCGGATCGTCCGTCGGGCCCTCGACGCCGAAATTGTTGCTGTGGTTGTCGCTGGAGCCATCGCGATTGTCTTCGCCGTTGGCCTCGTTGTGCTTTTCGTTATAGGCGAACAGATCGGCGAGCGGAAAACCGTCATGCACGGTGACGTGGTTGATGCCGGCGCGCGGCTTGCGGCCATCGTGGTTGAAGACGTCGGACGAGCCCGTCATGCGGCCCGATACTTCGCCGATCAGCGAACCTTCACCGGCCCAGTAGCGGCGCATGGCGCTGCGATACTTGTCGTTCCATTCCGACCATTGCGACGGATAGGCGCCGACCTGATAGCCGCCCATGCCGAGATCCCACGGCTCCGCGATCATCTTCACGGTGGACAATACCGGGTCCTGGCGGATGGCGGTGAGGAAGCCGCTGTTGCGATCGAAACCGTTCGGCCCGCGCGCGAGTTCGGTCGCCAGATCGAACCGGAAGCCATCCACATGGCAGACCTCGACCCAGTAGCGCAGCGAATCCATCACCATCTGCAGCACCCGGGGATGCGTGAGGTTCAGCGACGAGCCGCAGCCGGTGAAGTCGTCGTAATAGCGCGGGTTGTCCGGCATCAGCCAGTAATAGGAGGCGTTGTCGATGCCGCGGAAGCTCAGCGTCGGGCCGAGATGGTTGCCCTCCGCGGTGTGGTTGTAGACGACGTCGAGGATCACCTCGATGCCGGCATCGTGCAGCCGCGCCACGGTAGTCCGGAACGCATCGAGCGGATTGTCCGGGCCGTAACGCGCTTCGGGCGCAAAGAAGCCCAGCGTGTTGTAGCCCCAGTAGTTGACCAGTTTCATCTCGACCAGCCGGCGATCATCGACGAATGCGTGGACCGGAAGCAGCTCGATGGAAGTGACACCGAGACGCTTGAGGTGATCGATCATCGCGGGCGCTGCGAGACCGCGATAGGTGCCGCGCATGCCGGCGGGAACATCCTTGCGGCCCATCGTCAGGCCTTTGACGTGAGCCTCGTAGAAAATCGTGTCCTGCCACGGAATGTTCGGCGGGGCCTCGCGGCGTCCCCAGTTGAAAGTCTCATCGACGACCACGGCTTTCGGCATGCCGCGGGCATTGTCGCGACGGTCGAACGACAGATCTTCGCGCGTCGAGCCGGTGCGATAGCCGAAATGGGCATCGCTCCAGACCAGGCGGCCGGCGAGCTTCTTGGCATAGGGGTCGAGCAGCAGCTTGTGCGCATTGAAGCGATGGCCGTGCTCCGGCTCATACGGACCATGGACGCGGTAGCCATACAGCTGGCCGGGCGAGACGTCGTTGAGATAGCCGTGAAAGACGTGCTCGTTGTATTCCGGCAGTTCGACGCGCTCGAGCTCGCGACGCCCTTGCCCGTCGAACAAGCATAGCTCCACCTTGGTGGCGTGCGCCGAGAACAAGGCGAAGTTCGTCCCCCGCCCGTCCCAGCTGGCGCCGAGGCGGACAGGCGATCCGGCTGACAGGCGCATCGATCAGGCTTCCGGTACGAGAAAGATTGCAGCAAGCGGCGGCAATGTCAGGCTCAGTTCCGGCACCAATCCGGACGTCGTCACTTCACCGGAATTGCCGACATTGCTGCCGCCATAATGACCAGCATCGGAATTCAGAACCTCGCGCCATTTGCCGGCGAACGGCACGCGGATGCGATAGTCATGATACACATTGGGCGAAAAGTTCACCACCACCAGACACTGCGCCCGCGGGCTGTTGCCCTTGCGCATCCAGGCGAACACGTTGTTACCGGCGTCGTCCGTCACCACCCATTCAAATCCGGCGCCGTCGCAGTCCAGCTCGTGGAGCGCAGGTGTATCGCGGTACAGCGTGTTGAGGTCGCGGATCAGCGACTGGATGCCGGCATGGCTCGGCTGTTCGAGCAGGTGCCAGTCCAGCGAATGATCGTGGTTCCATTCGCGCTCTTGCGCGAATTCGCAGCCCATGAACATCAGTTTCTTGCCGGGATGGCCGAACATGAACGCGTAATACGCGCGCAGATTGGCAAACCGCTGCCATTCGTCGCCCGGCATGCGGCCGAGCAGCGAGCGTTTGCCATGGACGACTTCGTCGTGCGATAGCGGCAGAATGAAGTTTTCCGAAAAGGCATATTGCAGCCCGAACAGAATGTCGTTGTGCTGATACTTGCGGTAGATGGGATCCTTGCTGATGTAGTTCAGCGTGTCATGCATCCATCCCATGTTCCACTTGTAACCGAAGCCGAGACCACCGAATTCGACCGGTCGCGAGACCTGCGGCCATGACGTCGATTCCTCGGCGGCCGAGGTCGCATTCGGGAATTTGGCGAACAGCTCGGTGTTGAAGCGGCTGGAAATTCGACTATTCTCGCGACCACCGAACTTGTTGGGAATCCAGGCGCCCTCGGCGCGGCTGTAATCGAGATACAGCATCGACGCCACCGCATCGACGCGAAGTCCGTCGATATTGTAGCGGTCCATCCAGAACAGTGCGTTCGACACCAGGAAGTTGACGACTTCGGTGCGGCCGTAATTGTAGATCAGCGTGCCCCAATCCATGTGCCGGCCCTGCAACGGGTTGGCATGCTCATAGAGTGCCGTGCCGTCGAATTGGCCAAGCCCATGCGGATCGTCGGGGAAGTGGCCGGGGACCCAATCGAGCAGAACGGCCAGTCCCTCGGCGTGGCAGGCATCGATCAGCGCGGCGAAATCCGCCGGTGAGCCGAAGCGGCTGGTCGGCGCATACATGCCGGTGGGCTGATAGCCCCATGAGCCGTCGAACGGATGCTCGTTGACGGGCAGGAATTCCACATGCGTGAAGCCGAGATCGCGAACATATTGCGGAAGCGTTTCGGCGAGGTCACGATAGCTCAGCCACTCGTTGCTGCCCTTGCGGCGCCACGAGCCGAGATGCACCTCGTAGATCGACATCGGCTTGCCGAGCGCGTTGATGCCCTCCGGCGCCGGGCGCGGATGCGGGACCTTGCTCGTGTCCAGAACGATCGATGCCGTCGACGGGCGTATCTCCGCCGAAAACGCGAACGGATCGGCCTTCTGTGGGATTGCCCCATGCGGGCCGATGATGTCGAACTTGTAGTGGCTGCCGGGCGCTGCACCCGGCACGAACAATTCCCAGTATCCGGCGCCGCGCACCCGCATCGGATGACGGCGGGCATCCCAGAAGTTGAAATCGCCGACGACGCTGACACGTTTGGCGTTCGGCGCAAAGACGACGAAGGCAACGCCGGGGGTGCCATCGATCTCGCGCGGATGGGCACCGAGCTTGTCGTAGATGCGCTGGTCGGTGCCTTCGCCGAGCAGATAAAGATCGAAGTCCGACAGCATCCGCGGGAAGCGATAGGGATCGTCGAGATCGACGACATCATCGCCGTACCGGGCGCGCAACTGGTACTGGTTCGAACCATTGGCAAGCGCGCCTACGAACAGGCCGGTGTCGTGGACCCTCTCCAGAGGCATCGCTACGCCGTGATTGTCGATAGCGTCCACCTTGGTGGCGTCGGGCAGAAAGACGCGGACGACCGTCCGGTCGTCTTCCTTGTGCGGCCCGAGATAGTGGAACGGGTCGGAATGACGGCCTTCGATGATGGCGTAGGCTTCAGCGGGAAGATTGATCATACGGACTCCTGGGGCTCCCCGTTCAAGATGCGCAACAGACCGGCGAGTGGGACACGCAGCCAGTCAGGCCGATGTGCAAGCTCGTATTCGATCTCGTAGAACGCCTTCTCGATCAGGAAAAATTTGAGCATGTCGTCGGCAGCTTTGGCATCTGCCGGCCACAGTCGCTTGTCGGTCATCGTTTCGCGATAGGCCTCAACGAAGGCATCGATGGCCCGGTCGCGCCAGCCGGTCAGTGCCGTCGCGAGCTTGCCGTTCTCGTCCGGCGCGATTTTCTCAGCCCGCTCCAATGCGGCAGTGGCTGAATAGTCGATCGAACGGATCAGTCCGGCGACGTCGCGCGCAGCAGGCGCCTTGCGACGCCGGTCTTCGATCGGCCGTCGCGGCTCGCCTTCGAAATCGATGATGAAGATGTCGTCCTTGACGATCAACATCTGGCCGAGATGGAAATCACCATGATGTCGGATCTTCAATCCATCGATGTCTTCCGGCAGCAGCTCCGCCAGGGTGTTGCGCAGATCGTTACGCAACGCCAGCACGGCGTCGATCAGGCCGCGGTCCTGCTCGCGTGCGCTGTTGCGACGCTGCGCCAGCAGGCTGAAGACGGGCTCGGCGCGACTGACGATCTCGTCGGTCCACAGCCGGATATCGGATGCCGCGGTGGCTTCGGGCTTGAATTCCGCGATATCGTCCCGGCTCGCCAGCGCCATCTGCATTTCGGCCACGCGCATGCCGGTCTGCGTCATGTAGCGGAGATAGGCGACCTGGTCCTCGATCATCTCATGATGGTCGTCGGCCGTGATCAGCCGTTCTTTCTCGACGAAGCGATCGAGATAGCCCGACGACACGGTCCAGGCATCGCCCTGATTCTGCACGAAGGCATGAACGATAGCGATTGCGCTGCGGGTGTCGCCTTCGATCAGCTCGATGCTGCCATACAGTGCCGGAGAATTGGCGAAGCCGGCAATCTCGGTGAGGAAGTGACCGACTTCGATCTCCGGATTGATGCCGGGTTGCAGCTTGCGGTAGATCTTCACGACGTAGTCGTTATCCACCAACGCCGTCGAGTTGGACTGCTCGGTCTCGACCGCGCGGATGTTTTCCAGCTCGTGCTGAGGCTTGTCCAGCAGCTTCTTGGTCGGGCGGAACTCGAGCCGGCTGCCTTCGACCTCATCGACGGTGACCGACGACCGAAGATTGTGCAGCAACAGCGAGATGAAGATTTCATCGGTTGCGACATCCAGCAGCGTACCTTCGCGCGCGCCCTGGCGGACGGCGGCAAAAGCCTTGGGATTGTAGCGATCGCGATCGAAGCGGACCCAATCGATCTGCATCGGCAGGACATAACGCGACGTGGTCCCGCGCTGGGTGGTCTCGAAAAATGCGAGCCATGGGCGGTTGTCGCCCACCAGCGCAAACGGTGTGGCCGACGTCAGGGTCGGTTGGATCGCGCGCGCGTTGCGTTCGGGATACCAGCGCGATCGCGACAGGAAAGCGGCACCACCAGCGTTTCGAATTCCGGCACCACCGACGGCTGCTAATGTTCGGAGACGTCGCGCTTCTCGAGCTTGAACCAGTAGAAGCCGTACGGCGCCAACGTGATCATGTAGGGCAGCTCGCCGATCGGCGGAAACTTCGTGCGGCCGAGCATTTCGAGGGGCACGCGCTCCTTCCACGGCGACAGATCGAGCTCGGTCGCCTGCGCCGCGCGCGACAGATTGGCGACGCACAGGATCACCTCGTCGCTGAACTGGCGCACATAGGACAGCACCGTGCGGTTTTCCGGGCGGATGAAGGTCATCGTGCCACGGCCGAAGGCCAGCGACGATTTGCGAACGGCAATCAGGCGTTTGGTTGCCGACAACAGCGACGCCAGGCTCCGCGACTGCGACTCCACATTGACGGATTCGTAGCCGTAGACGGGATCCATGATCGGCGGCGCATACAGCCGGGCGGGGTCGGCGCGGGAGAAGCCGCCATTGCGATCCGGCGCCCACTGCATCGGCGTGCGTACGCCATTGCGATCGCCCAGATAGATGTTATCCCCCATGCCGATCTCGTCGCCGTAATAGGCGATCGGCGTCCCGGGGAATGACAGCAGCAGCGAGTTGAGCAATTCGATCTTGCGGCGGTCATTGTCCATCAACGGCGCTAGGCGGCGGCGGATGCCGACATTGATGCGCGCGCGCGGATCGTTGGCATAGGTCGACCAGAGATAATCCCGCTCGACGTCGGTGACCATCTCCAGCGTCAACTCGTCATGGTTGCGCAGGAACATCGCCCACTGGCAGTTGTCGGGGATGTCGGGTGTCTGCCGCATGATGTCGGTGATCGGGAAGCGATCTTCCTGCGCCAGCGCCATATAGATCCGCGGCATCAGCGGGAAGTGATACGCCATGTGGCATTCGTCACTGTCGCCGAAATATTCCTTCACGTCCTCCGGCCACTGATTGGCTTCGGCCAGCAGGAGGCGGCCCGGCGCATAGGCGTCGAGTTCCGCACGCAGGTGTTTGATGACCTTGTGGGTCTCCGGCAGGTTCTCGTTGTTGGTGCCGTCGCGTTCGATCAGATACGGGATGGCATCGAGGCGGAAGCCATCCACGCCGGCGTCGAGCCAGCGCTTCATCACCTGCACGACGGCGGACACCACGCGCGGATTGTCGAAGTTCAGATCGGGCTGATGCGAAAAGAAACGGTGCCAGTAATAGGCCTTGGCCTCCGGATCCCAGGTCCAGTTCGACTTTTCGGTGTCTGTGAAGATGATCCGGGTGCCGTCATACTTCTTGTCGTTGTCGCTCCAGACATACCAGTCGCGCGCCGATGAGCCGGCCGGGCTGCGCCGCGCGCGCTTGAACCAGTCATGCTGGTCCGACGTATGGTTGATGACCAGCTCCGTGATGACGCGCAGGCCGCGGCGCTTCGCTTCGCTGATGAAGCGCTTGAAGTCCTTCATCGTGCCGAAGTCAGGATGGATCGAGCCGTAGTCGGCGATGTCATAGCCATCGTCGCGGCCCGGAGACGGATAGAACGGCATCAGCCAGAGCGTGTTGACGCCGAGCTCCTGCAGATAATCGAGCTTCTCGGTCAAGCCGATGAAATCACCGATGCCGTCATTGTTGCTGTCCGCGAAGGTCTTGACGTGCAGCTGGTAGATCACCGCGTCCTTGTACCAGAGCGGGTCGAGTTTATTGTTCGGATGCGCCATGTTGTTTTTCGTCTTGATGTCGGTCATCGCGTTCATTGAAGGCGCTTTCAGGCGAGGCAGCGGAACAGGGCGGCGGGGTCGCGTTGCGGGTCGATGCGCAGCCGGATGCCGCCCCATTCGACTCCACGGCGCTCGCCGGTGATGATATTCTCAACCGCGGCGACATTGCGTTCTTCGCCATCGACGACGACCTTCGTGTCGATGGGAAGCCAGAATTCGTACGGATCGCGTGAGAGCGCGATGGCCCCGGCGACGACGTTGGTGCCGTCCACCGACGTCTTCACGAACCCGATGATGTTGTCGTTCTCGACGGGCATGAAACGCAGATTGGAAATCTGCTGCAGGGCCGGATTGGCGCGACGCGCCATGTTGAGCGCGGTGATGTAGGGGATGATATTGCCCGGCTTGTGCCAGTCGCGGGTCCTGATCTCGTATTTTTCGGAATCGAGATATTCTTCCTTGCCGGGGATAGGCTCGTGCTCCAGCAGCTCGAAGCCGTTATAGATGCCGTAAACCGACGACAGCATCGCGGCCAGCGCCACGCGCGATTTGAACATCCATGCTTCGCCCGATTGCAAATGGAAGGGCAGGATGTCCGGCGTGCTGACGAAGAAGTTCGGGCGATAATACTCGCGTTCGGGATAGCGGCACAGCTCGTTGAGATACTGCTCGATCTCCCATTTGGCGGTG
>JAPLPC010000429.1 GCA_026400425.1 Hyphomicrobiales bacterium
ATGGGACGATGTGGCGCGCTTTGCCGGCGATCCACTGGCGACGGTCGGCACCAGCACGTCGAATTATCCGGTGCTGGCAAATCTCGATGATGGCGCGGCCAGGCGCGAGATGGCGATGGGGCAGGCCGTCGCCGCCGCGGCATTGCCGGCGCCGCCGCGCCATTTTGCATTTCCGTTCGGGGATGCCGGGTCGTTTTCCGCACGCGACGGTGCGATGGCGGCGGAGCAGGGATTCGTCAGTGCCGTGACGTCGCTCGCCGGGAGGGTGACGAAGGGCGCCGATCTGCACGCGCTGCCGCGGCTGGCATGGGACGGGCGACGGACATCCTTGCGGGTGCTCCGGGTGATGCTGGCCGGCGTCGGCGTGTAGCTTTCACGCCTCTTCCGGGTCGGGTCTCTGCATCCAGCTGATGATTGGCATGGCCGGAAGCACCCAGCCGATGCCGGCCACCACGTAAAAGATCGCCTGGCGCCAGCCGGATGCCGCAAGCCATGGGATCTGCGCCATTGCCATGCCGATCAGCGACCACGCCACGACAAGGATCAGCAGCAGGATGGTTCCCAGGAATTTTCGCGTGCGGATTTTCATATAAACGCGGGGCTCATTGCAGGGGGTGGGCAAAGTGCCCAACTTTGCAGGGCAGGACGGGCGGACTATAAGGGGCGCGAAAATCCGTTTAAAGCGCTGTTTTTTTGCAAGCGCCCGCGCAACGCACCGAGATTGTCCGAGATGGCTGCCATTTCCCAAATCCGCGACAAGGAACTGCGCCCGGTGCGCTGGTGGCTGATGGTGGTGGCGGCGATGATCGTCGCCATGGTTCTGGTCGGCGGCGCCACCCGGCTGACGGAATCGGGGCTTTCCATCACCGAATGGAAGCCTGTCACCGGCACGCTGCCGCCGCTCAATGACGCGCATTGGAACGACGCCTTCGAGGCCTACAAGAAGATCCCGCAATATCGCGAGCTCAATCACGGCATGAGCCTTGCCGAATTCAAGACCATTTTCTGGTGGGAGTGGAGCCATCGATTGCTCGGTCGCACCATCGGCATGGTGTTCCTGCTGCCGTTCCTGTTCTTCCTCTGGCGTGGCATGATTCCGTCCGATCTGAAAAAGCCGCTATGGGGAATCTTCGCGCTCGGCGGCCTGCAAGGCTTCGTCGGCTGGTGGATGGTGGCGTCTGGCCTGACCCATCGCGTCGAGGTGTCGCAATATCGGCTGGCGGTGCATCTGATGCTGGCGCTGATCATCTTCTCCGCCATTGTGTGGGTGCTGCGGCGCATGAGCGACGGCGTGACCGCGCTGGCGACGGCGCGGCTGCGTGTGACCAGCGGGATCCTGCTCGGGCTCACCTTCCTGCAGATCTATTTCGGCGCGCTGGTCGCCGGCCTGCGCGCCGGGCGGGTGTTCAACACCTGGCCCGATATCGACGGCGCCTTCATTCCGTCGGCCTCGCGTCTGTTTTTCGAGGATCCATGGTGGCGCAACATGTTCGACAATGCGCTGACGGTGCAATTCCAGC
>JAPLPC010000419.1 GCA_026400425.1 Hyphomicrobiales bacterium
CCAGGCCTTCGTCCATGACGGCACGGGCCAGCTGCCGCGCAACGCTACTGCGTTGCCGCCAATCGTCGTGCCGCAGCCGACCGCGCGACCTAAGGCGATCGCGAAGAATGCCGGCCACAAGGACTACACGCTTCTCAGCGACGCCCAGATTTCAGCCATCAAAGGCCGGCTCAATTTGACGCCGTCGCAGGATGCCCACTGGCCCAATATCGAGCTCGCTTTGCGCGCCATCGCCAGAAAGATGCACGACAACAAGGCCGCCGCCGGCAATGTGGCGGCCATCGATCCCGACAGTGCGGAAGTTCGGCAACTGAAATCGGCGGCCATGCCGCTGCTGTTCCAGTTGCGCGAGGACCAGAAACGCGAAGTCCGCGCGCTGGCCAGGATCATCGGCCTGGACAAAGTCGCTGCAGCGATCTGATCGCCGTCAGGCGATACACGATCACGCATCGACGGATCGCTAAGCCGCGGCGACCGGCGCTTCGGCAAGGCTCGCGGCGGCTTCCGCGATCATGCGATACGACTGCAGCCGTTTCGCATGGTCATAGACATCGGAGACGATCATCAGCTCGTCCGCCTTCGTTTCGGCCACCAGCGCGGCGATGCCGGCGTGCACGGTGTCTTTCGAGCCGATGATCGAGCGTCGCAGCATGCCCATGGCCTGCATCTTTTCGGCCGGCGACCAGTAGGTCTCGATATCGTCGATCGGCGGCTTGCTGAGGCCGCGGGTGCCGCGGAACATGTTGGTGAAGGACATCTGCTGCGTTGTCCAAAGCCGCTTGGCCTCCGCATCGGTCTCGGCGGCGATGATGTTGACGCCGACCATGGCATGCGGCTTCGCGAGCTGTTCGGACGGTTCGAAATGGGTGCGATAGATGTCGAGAGCCTGCAGCAGCATTTCCGGTGCGAAATGCGATGCGAATGCATAGGGCAGGCCGAGCACGGCGGCGAGCTGGGCGCCGTAATTGCTGGAGCCGAGGATCCACAGCGGCACATGGGTGCCGGCGGCCGGCACCGCCTGGAGCCGCTGGCCCGGCGCGGCCTCCGCGAAATAAGCCTGCAACTCCTGGACGTCCTGGGGGAAATTGTCGGAATTCTGCAGCGAGCGGCGTAGCGCCCGCATGGTCATCTGGTCGGTGCCCGGCGCGCGGCCGAGGCCGAGATCGATCCGCCCGGGGAATAGACGCTCAAGTGTGCCGAACTGTTCGGCGATGACGATCGGGGCATGGTTCGGCAGCATGATGCCGCCGGCGCCAACGCGGATGGTCTTGGTACCCGCCGCGATATGGCCGACCACCACCGATGTCGCCGCACTGGCCACGCCGATCATATTGTGATGCTCGGCGACCCAGAACCGCCCGTAACCCCATTGCTCGGCATGGCCGGCAAGATCGCGCGCATTGTCGAGCGCGCCGCGCGCATCGGTGTCTTCGGTGACGCGGACGAGATCGAGAATCGACAAGGCGGTCATGAGCAGGCTCCGGTTGTCAGTCACATCTATGCAGTCGCATCTTCTTGCACCACCGCGCCAGACGCAGGTCCGCCTTGACAAAGTCTTCAGCTAATATGTAACGTTATAACATAACAATCGGGCGGCTTTCATGGACACCGACACATTCCACTGCTTCGCCGCTCTCAACAGGCTGTTTGATCTCGATGCAAAAACTCCCCGTCACAGTGCTGTCCGGTTTCCTCGGGGCTGGAAAGACCACTTTGCTCAATCACATCCTGAACAATCGCCATGGGTTGAAAGTGGCGGTGATCGTCAACGACATGAGCGAGGTGAACATCGATGCGGATCTGGTGAGGGATGGCGGTGCCAATCTTTCGCGGACGGATGAGAAACTGGTCGAGATGACCAATGGCTGCATCTGCTGCACGCTGCGCGACGACCTCCTGAAAGAGGTGCGCGCATTGGCTGAAGGCGGGCACTACGATTATCTGCTGATCGAATCCACCGGCATCGCCGAGCCGCTGCCTGTGGCCGCGACCTTCGACTTCCGCGACGAGAATGGCGATAGTCTCTCGGACGTCGCACGGCTCGACACCATGGTGACTGTGGTCGATGCGGTGAACCTGCTGAAGGACTATTCGTCCACGGATTTTCTGGAGGATCGTGGCGAAGCGCTCGACAACGATCAGCGCCGCTTGGTCGATCTTCTCGTCGAGCAGATCGAATTCGCCGATGTGGTCGTGCTCAACAAGGTCAAGGACGCCTCGCCGGCGCAGTGCGACGCCGCGCGAAAAATCATCTGCGCGCTGAATCCGGACGCCGACATCATCGAGGCCGATTTCGCCGACGTGCCATTCCATCGCGTGCTAGACACCGGTCTGTTCGACTTCGAAAAGGCGCAGCAGCACCCGCTCTGGTACAAGGAACTGTACGGTTTCGCCGATCATGTTCCGGAAACCGACGAATACGGCGTCAGCAATTTCGTTTATCGTGCCAGGCGGCCGTTCGATCCCGTCAAGTTCCAGGCGTTCCTGCGCGAAAGTTGGGGCGGCGTCATCCGCAGCAAAGGTCATTTCTGGCTGGCGACGCGGCCGCAATGGGTCGGCGAACTCAGCCAGGCCGGTGCCATCGTGCGCACCGAAGGCATGGGCTTCTGGTGGGCGAACATTCCGGTGGAGCGCTGGCCGAACGATCCGTATTGGCGGCAGTCGCTGAAGAAGAACTGGAACGAGATCTATGGCGACCGCCGCCAGGAGATCGTCTTCATCGGCACCGGCATGGACGAAACCGCGCTGCGCAGCCGCCTCGATTCCTGCCTGGTGGCAGGCAAGCCGGGGATGGAGGTCGCAACCTGGTCAACGCTGCCCGATCCATTTCCGAGATGGAAACGGGCGGATGAGATGGTGCAGGCATAGCGGCCAGACCTGCGGATTATTGCAACCCGGCGTGAAATGCACGCACGATGGCGGCGCATGTCTCCGGCTTTTCCATCTGCATGAAATGGCTGGCGTCTTTCACCGTTGTGAAGTCGAAGCCGCCGTCGCGCGCGAGGGCGGCTTCGACCGCGACGAAGGGGCTGGTGCCGTTCGTTGGTTCGCCGGCGACGAGATGCACGGGAGTTTTCAGCTTGCACATTCGCTCCCACGCGCCTTCGAGATCCTGCATGGCGAAGATGCTGGCCTCGAATTCGCGCGCGCAGGCGAGTTCGTAAAGCTTGCGGTCGGCATTCCAGCGCAGGGTCGATGCCGCCAGCGCCTGCAGTCCGGCATCATCGACACCGGCAAAGGCCGAGCTGCGGCGATAGGACTCGAACAGCTCCTGCACGTGATCGAATTCGAAGCGGCGCTTGATGGTGCGCTCGGCCAGTCGGCCGTTGTCGGCACGAAACAGCTGGAATTCCGGATAGTGGCTGGGCGGCGTCGCCGGCGGCTCGAAGCCGACGATGCCGATCCATGGTGACTTATATTCGGACGCATGCAGCAAGGTGGCGAGCGCGCTCATGGAATGAAACGCGCCAAGGCTGGGCGCGGCGCCGATTTCGCGGCTAATGCCCGTCATGATGACATCGTAGTCGCGAATGAGCTGCGGCCACACATGCGGGATCGGCTTCACGTACGGGCTGCTACGGCCGTGGTGGCGGAAGTCGAACACCACGGTCTCATAATCCGGAATGAACAGGCGCCAGAAACTCTGAAACGCGTCGGCCGCCAAGCCATTACCGTGACTGCAGATGACGCGCGGGCCGCTCCCGTAAACGCGCACGCTGGCGGTCGCGCCATCGTCGAGCCGGACGTCGAATGCATGCTTGGCAGCGGGAAGGGCAGCGGCTTGTGGCGCGTCAGTCATCCGATCGGGAGCCCGTCATGTCATGAAGAGATGGCGCGTCATAGCGAGCGCGAAACGGCGGTTCAAGCCGTCGGACGCGGGATCGCAACACGGCCGCGCAGGGGATGGTGGCGATGCCCTCGGCAACCATGGCGCGTGCACCGGCCCGAAGTAACTGGCGGAGCGCGAACTATTCACGATAACGCAGCACGTCGAGCAGTGCCACGAAACCAGCCGTGTGCTGTCGCCGGCTCGGATAATACAGGTGGTAGCCTGGAAACGGCTCGCACCAGTCATCCAGGACCCGGACAAGCGCACCACTGTCGATCATTGGCGCGACATAAGCCTCAGGCAAATAAGCAAGGCCCGCTCCCTGCAAAGCGCCCAGTCGCTCCAGGGTGATATTGTTTACGGTCAATTGACCATCGACGCGCACGTTGACCGGGCGTCCCTGCTTTTCGAATTCCCACAGCGACATGCCGCCTTCGGGGGTGAAGCGCATATTGATGCAATTGTGGGCGGCGAGATCGTGCGGCGTCGCAGGTTTTGGCCGGTTGGCGAAATATGTCGGTGATCCGACGACGGCCATGCGCAGGTCTGGGCCGATGCGCATCGCGACCATATCCTGCGCCACCGTCTCGCCCATTCGCACGCCCGCATCGAAGCGATCAGCAACGATATCGACGAAGCCGAGATTGACGCTGATTTCAATCTTGAGGTCCGGATGCGTCTCAAGCAGCCGCGCCGCCGCGGGCAGCAGGATCGCCTCCGCCTGATGATCGCCCGTCGTGATGCGGATCGTGCCGGCAGGCTTGTCGCGCAGCTCTTTCAGGTCAGCCAGGCCGGATTCGATGGCATCGAAATGGTCGCCGATCGAACGCCGCAGGCGTTCGCCTGCCTCGGTCGTTGATACACTGCGCGTCGTGCGATTCAGGAGCCGCAAGCCCAGCCGGCGTTCAAGCTCGCGAAGCGTCTGGCTGAGCGCCGGCTGCGACACGCCCAGTTGCCGAGATGCCTGGGTGAAGCTGCCCGTTTTCGCGACCGCGAGGAAGGCGATCAGATCTCCGATATCATTGCTGGTCACTTATAAGTCCGGCTTATGGCTGCAGTTTAATTTTAGCGCCTAATCATATGAATTCAAACGTCTAGATTTGATCCAGAGACAGCAGCTGCTTACCCAGGAGACTAATCCATGGCCCGACCGAACCGTTTCGATACCAAAGTTGCCTTCATCACCGGAGCAGGCAGCGGCATCGGCCGCGCGACGGCTGTTGCATTCGCTGCGGAAGGCGCGCGCGTTGTGGTCACCGACCGCAGTGAGGACGCGCTGCACGACACCTCAGCGCAGGTGAAGGCCGCCGGCGCCGACGTCCTGGCGATCGCCTGCGACGTGGCGAAGCCCGAAGATATTCAAGCCGCTATTGCGCAGACCGTTGAAAAGTTCGGCCGGATCGATTGTTCGTTCAACAATGCCGGCGTCGAAAATAAAGCGCTGCCGCTTGCAGACATCGACCTGGAAGAGTGGGACCGCGTCCTCACTATCAATTTACGGGGCATGTTCGTTTGCATGAAGCATGAACTTCGCCAAATGCTGAAACAGGGCGGAGGCGTCATCGTCAACACCTCGTCTGGCGCAGGAATTTGCGGTGTTGCAGGGGGTAGTGCCTACGCGGCCTCGAAGCATGCCATCATCGGCATGACGAAATCCGCGGCGCTCGACTACGCCAAGCTGAACATTCGCGTCAACGCGATCCTGCCGGGTAATATCGCAACACCGATGATGGAGCGATTCACAGGCGGAGATATTCAGAAGGCAATCGACCTCGAACCCGTCGGCCGGCTCGGAAAGCCGGAGGAGATCGCGGAGGCCGTGCTGTGGATGTCGTCCGACCTCGGTGGCTTCGTGACCGGGTCCGCGATTGTCGTCGATGGTGGATGGTCGCTTTGATGCTGCAATCAAAGATGATCTCACGCCATTGCGGCTGTTGGCCGAGCAGACTCGGGATGCAGGCGGCTGTCTCGTTGTTGTTCTTATCTTCAATGGATTGCGCCATGGCTCAAGACCGGATCAAAATGACATCGGAGTGGGGGCAGGTGACTGCTGTGCTGACCACCAATGCTTCGGCCGCCTCGCTACGCCGGATGCTGCCAGTCACGATCAAGATGCGTGATCACATGCGTCAGGAAAAGACGGGCCATTTGCCGGCGCCATTGCCGGAGGCTCCGCGGCAGCGGGGCTTCTCCAAAGGCACGATAGGGCTCTGGGGATCGAGCGACTTCGTGATCTATTATCGGGAGGGGCGCGTGCCAGCCCCGGGAATCGTCATCCTAGGATCTGCACAAGGCGACGTCTCCATCTTCGATCGGCTGGTCCCCGTCGATGTTCAAATCGAAATGGAAAAGCCGTGAGGCGCCTGCCATGCGACGTGAACGCACGAGACTGTCATTCTACTTTGATCGTTGAAAGATGGTGCCCCTGGCCGGAATCGAACCAGCACTCCTTGCGGAACTCGATTTTGAGTCGAGCGCGTCTACCAATTCCGCCACAGGGGCCATCGGAGCCGAAACAGGCGTCACGAAGCGGGCGGACTATAGCCGGGACGATCCGCGGGTCAACGGCGGAGAGGCAAGAAAAGCGCGTTGTCGCGATCGGGGCGATGTCGGCCATGTGATCCCGTTTGCCTCGACAGCCCGGCAGGCCCGCGATAGGACGGCACAGCCATTCTGGAGAGACCTGTGAGCGCCGTTTCAGCCTCGTCCGCCGCACCGTCCGGCGCAAACCATGCGTTCTCGGCGGCTTGCGCGATCGCCGTGATTGCGACCGCGACCATTGCCGGCGCCTGGTTCTTTCAGCTCGTGCTCGATATCCGGCCGTGTCCGCTCTGTCTCGAACAGCGTTATGCCTATTATCTGTCGATTCCGCTGGCCGTACTGGTGGCAGTGGCCGCCGGCCGCGGTGCGCCGCGCGGCGTGCTGATCGCCGGCCTTGCGATTCTGGTCCTGGCCGCGCTCGCCAATGCGGTGCTGGCGGGCTACCACGCCGGCGTCGAATGGACATTCTGGCAGGGCCCGACCGATTGCTCCGGGCCGCTCGTGGATTTCGGCAAGGCCGGCGGCCTGCTGCAGCAACTCGACACCGTGAAGGTGATCCGCTGCGACGAGGTGCAGTGGCGTTTCCTCGGCCTGTCGCTGGCCGGCTACAATGTGCTGATCTCGCTCCTGATGGCGGCTATCGCCGGATGGGGCGTCGCCAAGGTCGCACGCCGCTAGTCGTCGATGTCGTCCTGCGCCTTGCCGAACAGGTGCACGATGCCCGGTGTGACGATCGACACATAGATGAAGCGCGACAGATGATGCGCGCCGACGAAGATCGGATCGATGTGCAGGGTCAACGCCAGTGCGAGCATCGCATCCATGGCGCCCGGCGCGAAGGCGACGACGGCGTCGCTGAGTTTCACATTGGTCGTGAGGGCGACGATGGTCACGAACACCGCCGAGATGGCGATGGCCACCGCGAACGAGCCGAGTGCCGCCCACACATGGCTGACAATGGTGCGCGGCGAGATCTTGCCGAAGCGCGAGCCGATCAGGCTGCCGATGCCGACCAGCGCGGTGATATAGGCCCATTGCGGGAGTGTGCCGTGGATCCAGCCAGCGCCGTGCAGCACCGATGACGCCATCATGGCGCCGAACATCCAGCTGGCCGGAAACCTGATCCATTTCATCAGCAGCGACACGGCGATGGCGGCGGCGGCCAATGCGAGCAGTGCCAGCGGCGTCGCTTCCGGCCCGCGGGACGGCAGCGGACCGTGACCCATCAGCCCCGTCGCGGCCAGCAACAGCGGCACCATCGCGGTGAGGATGATGACGCGAAAGATCTGCACCACGGCGATGCCGGGCACGTCGGCATTGCGTTCGGTGGCCAGCATGATGATCTGCGACAGCGCGCCTGGGCTGCCGGCGAGCAGCGCCGAAGTGCGGTCCCAGCCATGGATGCGCTGCAGATAGATGCTGCTGCCGAACGTGGCGCAGAAGGTGGCGAGCGCGAGCAGGGCGATGGTCAGCGGATAGGCGGCGAGGTTGTGCACCATTTCCGGCGACACCATCGAGCCCAGCGACAGGCCCAGCGTCATCAGGATCGCATGGGCCAGCGGCTGCGGCAGGCCGACCGGGCGACCGCCGATGCCATAGGCGGCGACGGCGATCATGGCGCCGGAAATCAGCCCGCCCGGCAATTCCGCCCAATAGAAAAGCGCACCGCCGAGCGTGCCCAGGAGCAGCGTCTCGATGGTGGTGCGGGTCTGCAACAGGCTGGGAAGCGCGAAGGGCAGGGACATTCAGCGACGGCTCGAGGAGCCAGCTTTATGGCAAAGTCCGACCCGGGGGACAAATGCGTCCCGGTCTACCTGTCCCTCGCTTTCGCAGGCGAGGGACAGGTGGGCGCGGCGCCTAGTTGGTCTTCATGCTCTTCTTGCACTCCGAACGGAATTTGCGGCGGGCCTCGCCATGCAGGTTCTTGGCGTCGGCCTGCTTGGAGCACTCCAGCGAGGCGGCGGTACGAGGCTTGGCGGTCTTGCTATCGGCCTTGCTGCTGTCGGCGGGTGCCATCTTGCTGGCCGGGGCCATCTTCTGGTCGCCGGTTGCCGGCGCCTGTGCGCTGGCTGCGCCGATCAGCATGAGCGAGGCGAAGGCGGCGGTGGCCAAGCGGGTAACGGCAAGGCTGTTAACGAGTCGGGTCATGGTGACACCTTTCTTTCGGGGATGCGCAACCTGATGATGCCGGGCTGAACGGCAGGTGAATGAACTACAATTTGTGCCAGCCGATCCATCACGATATTTTTTTGTCGCCCGCCGCGATCGCATTGCCGTTGCAGATGGCAGCGCTAGGATAGCTCCGTCATCAGCGCATCCAGGGAGGAAACTACATGACGAAGCCCGTCGCTCTTGCAAGTGCCTTCGTGAAAAGTGCCTTTGTGACTAGTGCTTTTGTGATTTCCGGAATGGCCTTGCTGGCTGCTCAGCCAGCGAACGCGCTGACCTCAGCGGAATGCAGCGCAAAGTATCAGGCGGCGAAGACGGCCGGGACACTGAACGGCCAGAAATGGAATGACTTCCGCAAGGCCGAGTGCGGCGGCGCGACCGTTGCGGCCACGCCCGCGACGACAACACCGGCTGCCGCGACGCCAGCGACCGCTGCGGCCGATGGCAAGCCGACAGCGCCGAAGACGGCGGCTGCGCCTGCAGCCGCACCCCCAGCTCCATCCGGCCCGGCCAACTTCCCGTCGGCGATCGATCCGAAATACGCCAAGGAAACCGCCGGCAAGGCGCGGATGCACACCTGCGTCGACCAGTACAACGCCAACAAGACCAGCAATGCCAATGGCGGCATGAAGTGGATTCAGAAGGGCGGCGGCTACTACAGCGAATGCACCAAGCGGCTCAAGGGTGCAGCGTGATCAGATCAGCCGTGCTGTCGGGCTGATCGACAACTTTCTCTCCGCGGGCGATAACGCCTCGTCACCCGCGGAGCCTCCATGATTGCCAGCCTTTGCCTGATCCTGCTGTGCCAGCTTGCCGGCGAGGTCGTCGTGCGCAGCGTCGCCTGGCCGATTCCCGGCCCCGTGTTCGGCATGCTGCTGCTGTTCGTTCTTTTGCTGCTGCGGGATCGCGCCGCGCTGTTCGCAGTCGGGCCGCTGCGCGCGGGTGGCGTGGAAACCGCCGCCAAGGGGCTGCTGGCGCATCTGTCGCTGATGTTCATTCCGGCCGGCGTCGGCGTCGTCCAGCGTCTCGATCTGCTGGCCGAACACGGCGTCGCGATTGCCGGTGTGCTGGCCATCTCGGTGGTGATCACGCTGCTGGTGACGGTCGGGACATTTCTCGTCATCAGCCGGCTCATGGCGCGGGGGCCCGCCGCGCCATGAGCCCCAATCCATTCGCGCTGTGGGTCTATCTTTCGCAGCAGCCATTGCTGTGGCTGACCGTGACGCTGTTCGTCTATGCCGCGGCCGACGCGCTGTCATTGGCCACCGGGCGGCATCCGTTCGCCAATCCCGTGTTTCATTCGATGTGGATCCTCGCGGCATTCCTGCTGCTGACCGGGACGTCCTACACCACCTATTTCAGCGGCGCGCAGTTCGTGCATTTCCTGCTCGGCCCGGCCACGGTAGCGCTGGCGGTGCCGCTGTACGAGAACCGCATGACGGTGCTGGCGGCCATCGTGCCGATGCTCGCGGCGCTCGTTGTCGGCTGCATCACCGCCATCGTCTCGGTGGTCGCGCTGGCGAAAGCGTTCGGCCTGCCGGACAAGGTGACGCTGTCGCTGGCTCCGAAATCGGTGACGGCCGGCGTCGCCATGGGGATCAGCGAGTCCCTCGGTGCCGATGCGTCGCTCACCGCCGTGGCCGTGGTCCTCACCGGCATCATGGGCGCCATTATCGTCACGCCGATGATGAACCGGATGCGGATCACCGATTATCGCGCCCGCGGTTTTGCGGTCGGTCTGGCGTCGCATGGCATCGGCGTCGCCCGGGCGTTTCAGGTCGATGCCATGGCCGGTGTGTTCGCCGGCATCGCCATGAGCCTGAATGCCCTGGTGACGTCGCTGCTGGTGCCGATCGCCGTGACGCTGCTGGTGCGTTGACGCCGACACGTTGTTCACAAGCTGCTGAGCCATGCGCCGGCCTGCATGGAGGCGCGGGCGAAACGCCACTAAGGTCGCCGCCACAACAATCGCGAATCGGCGGATCATGA
>JAPLPC010000271.1 GCA_026400425.1 Hyphomicrobiales bacterium
AACATAATAGGTGACTTCGGAAGACCGGGCATCCAGCGGCGTTCGGTTGATCGCATTGACCAGCGGACGCAGCAGGGTGTTGCCGGCGAGCACGAACACCGTCAAGGCGATGGCCTGCACGATCATGTCCGCGCCGGCGCAGCAGCCGACGGCGGCCGAACTCCACAACGTCGCTGCCGTATTGAGCCCGCGCACATTGGTGCCTTCCTTCATGATGACGCCGGCGCCGAGAAAACCGATCCCCGACACCACATAGGCGATCACCCGCACCGCGCCATCAGCGCCACCGAGTTTCATGGCGAGATCGACGAAGGCCGCAGCACTCACCGCCACCAGCACGTTGGTGCGCAGGCCCGCCGTGCGCTGGCGGTATTGCCGCTCGGCACCGATCAGCGTGCCCAGCACGAAGGCCGCCGCCAGGGACAGCAGCGTGTCGAGGAAATCCAGGGTCTGGAACGTGGTGAGAAAGCGCATGGTTTTTCATGCGTACAGCAGGTGACGGGGAGATGACAGTCTCCCGACCACGTCGTCGTTGCGAGGAGCGCAGCGACGAAGCAATCCAGAGAACCTCATACGAAGGACTGGATTGCTTCGCTACGCTCGCAATGACGGCGCTATACCGCCAGCAATCCGGCATCCCCTGCCGCATCGGCAAAGGCCAGCAGTGAGCCACGGTCGTTCCAGGCCAGTGCCGTCACCGGCTCGCCCTTGTTGGCACGAACCAGGATCTCCGCGCCATCGACGAGACGGACCATCAGAACCGTGCCGGCCGCCGGCGGTCCAAGCGATCGAGCGCACCCGCGCCGGGTAGCCGGTCATCCGCATATGCTTGCCATCCGCGAGGCGCCAGCCATGCAGCGCCGGCTCATGCATCGCCGTGACGATGAACTTGTTGTCCGGGCTGAAGGTGACGCCGAGATGCGAGCCCTGCCATTCCAGCACCTCGGCGCTGCCGGCCATGTTGGGAAACCACAGCGTCACGCCATTGTAATGCGCGATGCCGAGCCGCATGCCCTTGGGCGCAAAAGCAAGGCCGCCCACGGTGGTCGGCACATCGAAACTCTTTACCTCGCCCTTGGGCGCCTGCACGAATGCCGTCTTGCCCGCCGACCACGCCACCGCGCCATCGGGATGCAATGCGACATTGTCGATCCAGCGCCGCTTGGCGTCGGTGGCGAAGGTCGAAACCGTGCTGTCGCGATCGAGCACCAGCACCTTGCCATCGTCGGAGCCCATGACGACGCGCTTGCCGTCGGAGGTCGCGCACAGAATGCCGCCGAACGCGACATCGACCGGCGACATGGTGCCGCCCTGATCGACCAGCGTGACCTTCTCCTCGGCCCCGACAAAGGCGGCCTTGTCGCCGAGAAAATGCACGGACGAGACGGCGGCGCCGATCGACACACCGACCACGCGATCGGTGACCGAGACGATCGACTCTTGCTCCTTGAGCGGGTTGAAATCGGTCATCACGCGGGAATGCAGCGTTCGAAGCCGTCGCGGATCAGCTGCTCGGGCAATTCGCGGCCGATGAAGACGAGGCGGCTCTCGCGCTTCTCGTCATCCTTCCACGGCCGCTGGTGATCGCCTTCGAGCATCATGTGGACGCCCTGGAAGACATAGCGTTCGTCATCGCCGGCAAACGAGATGATGCCCTTGGAGCGAAGGATCTTGCCGCCCTCCTTCGCCATCAGGTCCTGCAACCAGGGCATGAAGGTCGAAGGATCGAGCGGCTTTTCGGAGCGCAGCGACAGCGATTGCATCTCTTCGTCGTGATAATGCTTCAGGCCATGGTCATGTCCATGATGATGGTGATGATCATGCCCGTGGTCGTGATCATGATCGTCGGCCTCGAGGAACGCCGGCTCGATCTCCAGAATGCGATCGAGATCGAACGCGCCGCGATCGAGCACGTCCTCGATCTTCACCTGCGCACGCGTGGTGCGATGCAGCTTGGCATAGGGATTGATCGCGCGGATGCGGGCTTCGACTTCGGCGAGTTCCGGCGCGGTGACGAGATCGGTCTTGTTGAGCACGATGACGTCGGCGAAGGCGATCTGGTTCTTGGCTTCCGGCGCGTCCTTGAGGCGATCGCTCAGCCACTTGGCATCGGCCACGGTGACCACGGCATCGAGCCGCGCATGGGCCTGGACATCTTCATCGACGAAGAATGTCTGCGCCACTGGTGCTGGATCGGCCAAACCTGTGGTCTCGACGATAATGGCGTCGAACTTGCCCTTGCGCTTCATCAGGCCTTCGAGGATGCGCACGAGATCGCCGCGCACGGTGCAACAAACGCAGCCATTGTTCATCTCGAACACCTCCTCATCGGCGCCGATGATGAGGTCGTTGTCGATGCCGATCTCGCCGAATTCATTGACGATGACCGCGTATTTCTTGCCATGGTTCTCGGTGAGAATCCGATTCAAGAGCGTGGTCTTGCCGGCGCCGAGATAGCCGGTCAGCACGGTCACGGGGATTTTTGCGGAAGCAGGCGTTGTCATCGCAGATGTTCTCCAAACAAAGACCTCATCCCGAGAGGGGATCTCGAAGGATGAGGCGCGTGGGAGCGCGGCTATGGGGTCAGCGCGCCCGCCAGCGTCTTTATAACCATGGCAATGTAAGTAGGTGCATCGCCGTTTTCGGCCGTCAGGCTGTCGGAATACAGCGTTCCGCCGATCTTTGCACTGGTCTCGGCAGCGATCCGGCGGATCAGCCGGGGATCGCTCACATTTTCCAGAAACACGGCGGGAATTTTCGCCTGCCTGATCTGGGTGATGATACGGGCGACATCGCGCGCCGACGCCTTGGATTCGGTGGAGACGCCCTGCGGCGCCACGAACTGGATGCCATAGGCGACGGCGAAATAGCCGAAGGCGTCGTGGGTCGAGATCACCTTGCGCTTCGCCTCGGGAATGCCGGCGACGGCGGCCTTCACATCGGCTTCCAGTTTGGTCAGCTCGCTCAGGTAAATCTCGGCATTGGCCTTGTAGACGTCCGCGCCCGCCGGATCGGCCTTGGTCAGCGCATCGCGGATATTCGCGACATAGATCTTTGCATTGGCGACCGATTGCCAGGCATGCGGATCGTCATGGCCGTGGTCATGCTTGTCGCCATGATCGTGGCCGCCCTCCTCCGCCTCGCGCGGCTTGATGCCTTGGGTGGCTGTGACGATGGTGGCTTTGCCCCCCGCGGATTTCACCAATCGCGGCAACCAGCCTTCGAAACCGAGACCGTTGACGAAGACGAGCTTCGCCGACGTGATGGTTTTCGCATCCGCCGGCGTTGGCGTGAAGACATGCGCGTCGCCGTTGGGGCCGACCAGCGTCGTGACTGCAACGCGCTCGCCGCCGACATTGCGCACGAAATCCCCGAGAATGGAGAAACTGGCCACCACATCGACCTTGCCCTGCGACCAGGACGGGGTGATCGACAGCAGCAACAGAACGACGCCGAACACGATGTGGAACGATTGACGCAGGAACATCAGCATCAAGCCTCAAGATGACGGCCGGGAAACAGCTGCCTGAGCAGCCCGGACACGGTGCCGAAGAACAATGAGAAGATGTACAGGACGGCCGCCACCAGAATGACCGCCGGGCCGGATGGCACCTTGGTCTGGAACGACAGCACCAGCCCGCCATATCCGGAGATCATCGCGCTCACGACGGAAATCACCATCATGCCGGTGATGTCGCGCGACCAGAAGCGCGCGATTCCGGCCGGCAGAATCATCAGCCCGACAGCCAGCAGCGTGCCGAGCGCGTGGAAGCCGTTGACGAGATTGATCACCACCAGCGCGAGAAAGGCCAGATGCGCCGGCGCCCCCGCACGCGACACGGTGCGCAGGAAAACCGGATCGACGCATTCGATCACCAGCGGACGATAGATCACCGCCATCACCAGCAGCGTGATCGTCGCATTGAAGGCGATCACCAGCAGCGTCTGGTCGTCGAGCGCCAGGATATTGCCGAACAGCACGTGCAGCAGATCGATATTGGTGCCGCGCATCGACACGATGGTGACGCCGACGGCGAGCGAGACGAGGTAGAACGCCGCGAGCGAGGCGTCTTCCTTGATCACGGTGACACGCGAGACCAGGCCGGCGAGCAGCGCCACCGAGAATCCTGCGATCAGTCCGCCGAAGGTCATCGCGAACAGATTGAGGCCGGAGAACAGGAAGCCGATCGCCGCACCGGGCAGGATCGCATGCGCCATCGCGTCGCCGACGAGGCTCATCCGCCGCAGCATCAGGAACACGCCGATCGGCGCGCCGCCCAGTGCCAGCGCGATCACGCCGGCCAGGGCCCGGCGCATGAACTCGAAATCGATGAATGGCGCGATCAACGCATCGTAGAGCATGGTCATGCCGCCTGCGATCGCTCGTGATCGGCTGCACACGCGCCCGCGGTGTCGTCGAACGCCTCGCACATCCGGCGGGCTTCGGCGAGATTGTCCAGCGTCAGCACGTCCGGCGTGGGTCCCCAGGCGACCGCGCCACGCGCCAGCAGCAGCGTTTCCGGGAAATGCGCGCGCACCATCTCCATGTCGTGCAGGGCTGCCAGCACCGTCCGGCCTTCGCCATGCCAGCGCTGCACCAGCGCGATCAGATCCAGCGTCGTCTTCGCATCGATCGCATTGAACGGCTCGTAGAGCACGATCACATCGGCATCCTGCAGCAGCACGCGCGCGAACAGCATGCGTTGCATCTGGCCGCCGGAGAGCGTGCCGATGCTGCGGTTCTCGAAGCCGTTGAGGCCGACGGCAGCCAGCGCCTGCGCGATCTGATCGCGTGCCTTGCGGCCGAGCCCGCCGAACATGCCGGTGCTGCGCCACAGGCCGGTGCCGACAAAATCGAACACCGAAATCGGAAAGCTGCGATCGATATCGACGCTTTGCGGGAGATAGGCGATATCGCGCTGCGTGATGCCGCCATAGCCGATCTGGCCCGCCAGCGGCTTCAGAATGCCGACGATGCCGCGAAACAGCGTCGACTTGCCGGCGCCGTTCGGGCCGACCACGGCCAGCAGCGTCCCTTGGGTCACCTCGCCGCTAAGGTGATGCACGGCCGGATGGCGGTCGTAGCCGAGCGTGATGTCGCGGAAGGTCAGACGCGCCGTCATGACGGCCTCATCCCGAGCAGTACGACCGCCCACAGGCCTGCAGAAACCGCCAACGCGGCGGCCAGCCGGCCGGGCATCGACATCCGCAGGATCGACCATGGCGACGGCTGGGCCGGATGCGGGATCGACGGGTCATGGCTATGACGGGCATGGCCGTGCACGGGAGCTTGATGGTGGTCGTGGCTATGGTGATGAGACTGCGCCATGGCGGGCCGGAACCGGTGCGACGGCCGAAAAGGCCAGTGATAACAAGGCAGCCGAAGGCCACACCCGTAATCTATGTTACATTATAACATGACGCAAGCGGCGGTCAGGCGAAGTGGCGCACCAGAGCCATGCCGGCAAACAGACCAGCGATCGAGAGCACGACCGAGCCGAGCACATAGGTCAGGCTCAGCCCCAGCTCGCCACGCTCGTAGAGCAAGGCCGCGTCGAGCGAGAAGGCCGAAAAGGTGGTGTAGCCACCGAGAATGCCGGTCATCAGGAACAGCCGCAAAGATTGCGAGGCACCGCCTTTGAACGCGAAATAGCCCGCGATCAGGCCCATCACGGTGGAGCCGGTGATGTTGATGACGAACGTGCCCCACGGAAATCCGGGGGCCATGCAGCGGGCACATGTGAGATTGATCAGATGACGCAAAGTGGCGCCGAGGCCACCGCCCACAAAAACCAGAACGAAATTCATCATCGATACTCGGTCAGACCTGTCGTCATTGCGAGCGTAGCGAAGCAATCCAGAGGCAACAAGCGATGGCTGGATTGCTTTGTCGCAAAAGCTCCTCGCAATGACGGATGATAGGAAATTGCGAAAACAAAACGGGGCGGCAGCTTGCGCTACCGCCCTGTTTGCGCTGATCGATTCGATCAGACAGCCTTTGGATCAGGCGCCGGCCTTGCCGTACAGCTCGTCCACGTAATCCCAGTTGACGAGATTATCGACGAACGCTTTGAGGTAGTCCGGACGACGGTTGCGGTAATCGATGTAGTAGGAGTGCTCCCACACATCGACGCCGAGGATCGGGGTCGCGCCGTGCACCAGCGGATTTTCGCCGTTCGCGGTCTTGGAGACTTCGAGCTTGCCGTTCTTCACGGACAGCCAGGCCCAGCCCGAGCCGAACTGGCCGGCGCCGGCGGCGGCGAAATCCGCCTTGAACTTGTCGAGACCGCCGAGATCCTCGTCGATCTTCTTGGCCAGACGGCCCGGCAGCTTGTCGCCGCCGCCGTTCGGCTTCATCCAGTTCCAGAAGTGGAGATGGTTGTAATGCTGCCCGGCATTGTTGAAGAGCGCAGCGTTCTTGCCGAATGAACCCTTCACCACGTCTTCGAGCGACTTACCCTCGAATTCGGTGCCCTTCAGCAGATTGTTGCCGTTGGTCACGTAAGCCTGATGATGCTTATCGTGATGGAATTCCAGCGTTTCCTTCGACATATGGGGCGCGAGCGCGTCATAGGCGTAAGGCAGATCGGGAAGCGTGAAAGTCATGGGGTCAAGATCCACAAATTGGGGAGAGACAGATCAACGGGAACCTTTATAGAAGGTTCCCGTTCTTTCGCCCACCTTTGATTGCTTTTTCGACCTTCGCGATCATGCGGCACTTGGCATCACATCCGGAATGGCATCGCGGCGCGCCGGCGGCTTCACGTTCATCAGCATCTGGAAGCAGCCCGCGATCAGGCCGATGACCACGGCGAACTGCCACGCGCGATCGTAAGTGCCAAGCCGCGCGAAGATGACGCCGCCGCCCCAGGCACCCAGGAACGATCCGGCCTGATGGCTGAGGAAGGCGATGCCCGTCAGCGTGGCCATGAAGCGCAGGCCGAACAGCTGCGCCACCAGTCCGTTCACCAGCGGCACGACGCCGAGCCAGAGCGAGCCGAGCACCGCTGCAAACACCAGCGTCGTGGTCGGCGTCGCCGGGAAATAGAAATACGCCGCCAGCGCGAAAGAGCGCGCGATGTAAATTCCGCCGAGCAAAATCTGCTTGGGATAGCGCCCGCCGAGCCAGCCGAAGGCATAGGAGCCGAACACGTTGAACAGCCCCACCATCGCCAATGCCGTGGCGCCGAGCGACGGATCGAGACCGCACGTGGCCAGATAATTCGGAAGATGCGTGGTGATGAACACCAGTTGCAGGCCGCACACGAAGAACGACAGCGCCAGCACGACATAGCCGGAATGGCCGAGCGCCGATTGCACGACCTCGCCCAGCGACTGCTGCGGCTCATCGCTCGGCGCGCGTTCGATGGCGTCGGACCGGCCGGCCAGAAAAGCGGCCGGCAACATCACCGCGACCAGACCGAGGAAGCCGATCAGCGCCACTTGCCAGCCAGCCGTCGAAATCAGCGTCTGCGCCAGCGGCGATGCGATCACGAGGCCGAGCGAGCCGGCGGCCGAGACGGCGCCCATGGTGACGCTGCGCTTCGCGGCGGAAACCGAGCGCGAAGCGACAGTCATCGTCATGCTCGAGGCCGTGCAGGACAGCGCAAGGCCGACGCAGACACCGGCACCGAGCGTGAAATACAGCGGCGTGGTCGCGAACAGCATGAAGACGATGCCGGCCGCATAGATCAGCACGCCGGAGATCATCACCCATCGGGTCCCGAACCGATCGGCGATGGCGCCGATGAAAGGCTGTGAAATGCCCCACATGACGTTCTGGAGCGCTGTGGCGAGCGAGAAATCGGCTGTGGTGATGGCGGTATCGCGCAGGATCGATGGCTGAAACAGCCCGAAGCTCTGGCGCATACCCATGGCCAGGCTGAGCAGTGTTGCCGCGCCGGCCAAAATCGCCCAGCGCTGATACTTGGTAAGCTCCGCCTCGGTCATTCCACAGCCCTTGATATTCCTAGAAGATTATTCTCACATAAGCACCGGATTCGATAAGTTTCTACCCAAGCGCCGCT
>JAPLPC010000454.1 GCA_026400425.1 Hyphomicrobiales bacterium
TGGCGGCGCGCGCCGCGGCGCAGGGCGGCTTCGACGGCTTCGCGCCGGATGCCTGCCTGATCAATCGCTACAAGCCCGGCGCCAGACTCACGCTGCATCAGGACAAGGACGAACTCGATCTCGCCGCGCCCATCGTCTCGGTGTCGCTGGGGCTGCCGGCGGTGATTCAGTTCGGTGGTCTATCACGCAGCGATCCGGTCCGACGCCATCGTCTGACCCATGGCGATGTGGTGGTCTGGGGCGGGGCGTCGCGGCTGGCCTATCACGGCGTCGCGCCGCTGGCCGATGGCGAGCATCCGATCATGGGCGGCCAGCGGATCAACCTGACCTTTCGCAAGACCCGGTGACAAGACCCGCTTGAACGCTTTCCCTCGCTGCTGCGACCATTCTATGGTCGCGCGGGGCGAGGGGAACATGGGCGAGCAGGAATCAACCGGCACATCGGGCGCCGCGAGCACAAAGGTGGGCACCTGGCTCGCCGTGCTGCAACTCGTCTTCACCCTGGGCTGGGTCACCTATGTGATCTATCTGCCGAAGCTCGCGGCCGATGTCGGCCTCGCGCCGGTGGTGGTCATCTATATCCTGATGCTCGACCAGGCGATCTTCACGGTCACCGATACGCTGATGGGCGTGATGGCCGACAAACTCGCGCGCGTGGTCGGGAAGCTCGGTCTGATCGTCGGAATCATCACCGCCGTGTCATGCGCGTGCTTCATCGCGCTGCCGTTCGTTGCCAGTGCCGGACCGGCTGCGCAACTCGCGCTCATCGTGTTGATCGTGATCTGGTCGGCGACATCGTCTGCGTTGCGGGCGCCCCCGCTGACGCTGCTCGGCAAATATGCGGCGCGCCCGTCGCGACCGATGCTCGCGGCACTGGCGATGCTCGGCTACGGCCTGGCCGGCGCGGTGGCGCCATATATGGCCACATCGCTGCGCGGCATCGATCCCCGCCTGCCGTTCGCCATCGCCGGGATCACGCTGCTGCTGGTGACGCTGGCGCTGTCGCGCGTCGAGCGCGGCCTCGTGCTGACACGTCCGCCCGAGACACCGGCGCTGCCTGCGCCGGACAAACTGTTGAGCCGCACGCCGCTGCTGTTCATCACCGGGATGGTGATCCTCGCTCTCGGCTTCCAGCTTCATGCCAGCATCAACAGCGTGCCGCTGTTCCGCCGCTTCGCGACATCGGCCGATCTGCAATGGTTGCTGCCGGTGTTCTGGATCGGCTTCAACATCGCGATGTTTCCTGCCGGCGCAGTGGTGAAGCGCCTCGGGGGAATCGTGGTGCTGGGCACGGCAGCGTTGATCGGTGCTGCCGCCATCGTCGCTGCCGAGCTCGCGCCCAATCTGAATAGTCTGATCGCCGCCCAATTCGTCGCCGGTGCCGCATGGGGCTGCATGATGATGAGCGCCGTCACCGCTGCGATCGCGATCGGCGAGACTGGCGCCGAAGGCAAGGTCGTCGGCCTCGTCTTCTCGGCCCTGGCGTTGGCGACTTTCGTGCGGATGGGGGCGGTCGCGGGCGGCTTGCCTGGAAGTCCTGACTACGCCGCGCTGCTCGGATGGCTGCCGGTGATCTGCTGGTCCATTGCCGGCGTGATCCTGCTGATGCTGGCGACAGCAAGATGGCAACGCGGGCGCGCGGCGTCGGTGGTCTGAGAACTTTCCCGCGCGCCGGAATTCGATTTAATCGCTCGATTAAAATCTGCTGGCCAAGCCCGGCGCCCGTGGTTACGCTTTCCTCAATAACAACCAGACCGAGGAACCGACAATGACCCGAACGGGCATACTGGCTGCAGCTCTTTTTGCATGCCTCAATGGCTCCGCCTTGGCCGAGCCGATCACCAAACCACTCGCCATCGCTGTTCTGAACGACAAGAGCTCCGTGTTCTCAGATGCCGGCGGCACCGGTGCGGTGGTCGCAGCACAGCTCGCCATCGATGATATCGGTGGCAAGGTGCGCGGCCAGCCGGTGAAACTGCTCGGGCCCGATCATCAGAACAAGACCGATATCGGCATCTCGCTGGCGCGCGACCTGTATGATCAGCAGGGCGTCGATGCGATTTTCGACATCGGCAATTCCGCAA
>JAPLPC010000511.1 GCA_026400425.1 Hyphomicrobiales bacterium
GATGATCAGCGCGATGATCATGGCCACGATGGTGATGCCGTAGCGGGCAAAAGTCACCATGCGCTCGTTGTTGGCGATCACCAGCGGCACATAGCGCCGCACGATTTCGAGCACCAGCGGGCCGAGCACGATCAGAAAAGCGAGCAGCAGCGCCGTGACCGCCGCGATCAGCGTGTAGCCGATGGACTCCAGCCGCAACCAGTACCAGCGTCGCGGCTCGATGACCGAATAGGCGCGGTTCAGCGCCACCCGCAGGCTCTCGACGCCGTTGGAGGCGAAATACAGTGCGAGCACGAGGCCGATGGTCAGCGCGTCGCCGCGTGTGGTCGTCAGCACGTCGTGGATTTGCGACGACAGCGCGCCGGCCACTTGGTCCGGCCAGACCTCCAGCAGCAGGTTCACAGCCTGGTCGGCGAGATCCTTGGAGCCGAAGAAACCTGCCAGCGAAGCCAGCACGATCAGGAATGGAAACAACGCCATCAGGGTGGAGAGGGCGATATGGCTGGCGATCGCCCAGCCGTCATCGGCGAGGAAGCGGTAAAAGGCGTCGAGGCCGATATCGAAGGCAATGCGTATCTGCCGCACAGTCCACCTGGTGAGCGGCTTCGCCAAAGCGGCCGGCCGGAAAAGAGCTTCGGGTATATGAAAGGAGCTTCGGATATATAACGCCCAAACGCCAGATTGTTGCGTCCGGCTGTCGCCCTTCCTGCCCATGGCGCGTCCTAAATACGTCCCAGCCAAGATCAGGTTTCGCACTGCGCCTTGCTCGACGGTATCGCGCTGGCGACAGACATTCGGGCGGCATGGCAAAGTCGGCCGAAAGTCCCTACATTTGCGGCCACCGATCACAGTTCGAGCAGGCCCCGCATGACCGTTCACCAGCGCAACATCGCTGCCCCCATCGACCCCGTCAAACTCGACCGGCTCGCCGAAGTCGCCGTCAAAGTGGGACTGCAACTGGCACCGGGGCAGGATCTGCTGGTGACGGCGCCGTCGGCGGCGCTGCCGCTGGTGCGCAAAATCGCCGAACATGCCTACAAGGCCGGCGCCGGTCTCGTCACCCCGTTTTTCTCCGACGAGGAAATCACGCTGGCCCGGTATCACTACGGCCACGACGGCACGTTCGATCGCGCCGCCGACTGGCTTTACGAGGGGATGGCGAAGGCGCTCGGCAACAACACCGCGCGGCTCGCCATTGTCGGCGACAACCCGATGCTGCTGGCGAATGAAGACCCCGCGAAAGTCTCGCGCGCCAGCAAGGCCAATTCGATCGCCTATCAGCCGGCGCTGCAGAAGATCGCCGGCTTCGACGTCAACTGGAACATCGTCGCCTATCCGACCCTGTCGTGGGCCAAGCAGGTATTCCCCGCCGACGCGGACGACCTCGCCGTGCAGAAGCTGGCCGAAGCGATCTTTGCTGCGTCACGCGTCGATCATGCCGATCCCATTGCGGCATGGACTGCGCATAACGCGACGCTGCGCGCCCGGACCGACTGGCTCAACGGCCAGCGTTTCCATGCGCTGCATTTCACCGGGCCGGGCACCGATCTGGTAGTCGGTCTGGCCGATGGGCACGAATGGGAGGGCGGCGCCTCCACGGCGAAAAACGGCATCATCTGCAACGCCAATATCCCGACCGAGGAGGTGTTCACCACGCCGCATGCCGCGCGCGTCGATGGCCATGTGCGGTCGACCAAGCCGCTGTCCTATCAGGGCACGCTGATCGAGGACATTGCGGTGCGCTTCGTGGACGGCAAGATCGTCGAAGCCAAGGCCTCGCGCGGCGAGGCCGTGTTGAACAAGGTGCTCGACACCGATGAAGGTGCGCGCCGGCTTGGCGAGGTCGCGCTGGTGCCGCATTCGTCGCCGATCTCCGCCAGCGGGCTGTTGTTCTACAACACGCTGTTCGACGAGAACGCCGCCTGCCATATCGCACTCGGCCAATGCTACTCGAAATGCTTCGTCGGCGGCGACAAACTGACCCCGGAACAGATCGCGGCCCAGGGCGGCAACAAGAGCTTCATCCATATCGACTGGATGATCGGCTCTGCCGAGATCGATATCGACGGCGTCCATGCCGATGGCCGCCGGGTACCGGTCTTCCGAAAGGGCGAGTGGGCCTGACCGACCGCGCAAGCGCTGGATGATCGCTGCGATTTCGCGATCATCTGTGCTATCGTTGCTGCCGCGGGGCGGCCACTGGGATGCCGCAGCTTGCCGCAGGAATCACGCGCACGATGGCTTCCGAAGGCAGCGATTTCTACGCCAATATAGCAGTGTTTCACGACTTCCGCCGGTTGATGGATCCGGCGCTTTATACGCCGCTTCCGGATGACTGGACCATCGGCGTAGCCGATATAGTCGAGTCCACCAAGGCGATCGCCGACCGGCGCTACAAGACGGTGAACATGGCGGGCGCGGCAGTGATCGCCGCCGTCACCAACGCGCTCGGCGGGCGCGAATTTCCGTTCGTGTTCGGCGGCGATGGCGCCAGCTTCGCCGTCGCGCCTGCGGATCTCGATCTTGCCCGCGAGGCACTGGCCGCCACGGCCACATGGGTGAAGGCCGATCTCGATCTCAGCATGCGCGTGGCACTGGTGCCGCTCGCCGATATTCGCGCGCAGTGCCGCGATATTCGGGTGGCGCGGTTCGGGCCATCGCGCAACGTGTCCTATGCGATGTTCGACGGCGGCGGGCTCGGCTGGGCGGAGGCCGCGATGAAGCGCGGCGACTATGCGGTGACGCCGGCGCCCGCTGGCAGCCATCCCGATCTCACCGGGCTGTCTTGTCGTTTCGAGGAGATGCCGGCGATGCGCGGCCTCATTCTATCCGTGCTGGTGGTGCGGCGGGACAACGGCGATGCGATCGCCTTCCGCCGCCTGATCGAGGACATCATCGCATTGGTGGAGCGCAGCCCCGAAGCTGCGCGTCCCATTCCAGCCGGGGGACCGTATATCAACTGGCCACCAGCGGGTTTCGAATTGGAGGTGCAGGCCGGACGCGGCAAGCGCGCTGCGGCTTTGTTCAGGCCATGGGTCACAATCCGGACCCTGTTCATCTACGCGCTTATGAAGTTCGGCATCAGTTGCGGCGGCTTCGTGCCGAAGACCTATCTGCAGCAACTCGTCGAGAATTCCGATTTCCGCAAATATGACGACGGGCTGCGGATGATCCTCGATTGCACGCCTGAGCTCGAACGTGAACTCGCGGAGCGGCTGGCGAAGGCGGCATCGGACGGCATCGTGCGCTACGGCCTGCATCGGCAGGATGCGGCGATGATGACATGCTTCGCACCGTCGGCCGTGCGCAGCGATCACGTCCATTTCATCGACGGCGCGCGCGGCGGCTATGCCTCGGCTGCCATGGCGCTGAAAACGATGCCGATGTGATCAGCGACCGACGCGCGACCAGTTCTCGCCGCCACAGATCGCGCCGACACAGCCTTCGACCTTCAGCGTGCCAGGCCCGACCAGCGAGACGTTGCTGACATAGTAGCGGCCGTCATCGGCATTGTAGATCTGGCCTGACCATGTATTGGCGCCGGTCGGCTTCATGCCGAAGAACAGATGGACACCGATCATCGATCGGGTAGCAAGTTTAGGGTCCGGGTTCTTGTCATCGACCGGTGGCTGACCGGTACGCGGATCGATCTTGTCGCGCAGCGAGACGATGGTGCCACACAGCTGCGCTCCGCATTTGCTGACGCGCACGTTGGCGTCGCCCGCCTGGGTCTGCCACACGCCGCCAACATCGCCACCAGCCTGTGCGAAAGCAGGAGCGGCAAGGGCGGCACCCAACAATGCGGTCATGATGGCGATACGGATAGTCATGCGGTTCTCCTCGGATCAAACGGTCTGCTTAGCAAGAAAACGGATTCGCGCAATTGGCATGAGACGCCAAGGCAACGCGAATTGTCGCAATGATGAAATCGGATCGGACGGCTGTCGGTCACCAGGGCAAGCCGCGAAGGTCCAGTTCGCCCTCATGCGGTGCGCGCTTCAGATAGTAGACCAGCGGCTGCAGCAATTCAAAGCGAGCGCGCTTGCCCTCCTGCTCGGCGAAAACCTCGCCCATAAACGGCTTCCAGTTGCGGCTGGCATAGAAATCGACCATCTCCGGCGTGCAAAACAGCAGGGCAAAGTCATTGGAGCGCTCATCGCGGAGCGTATGCAAGGCGGCATCGATCGCCAGGCTGGCGAGCCCTTGGCGGCGGAAATCCGGATGGGTGAGCACGTCGCCGATGCCGCCGATGCGGATCGGGCGCTCGCGCCAGACGCCTTCGCGGCGATGCAGCCCGACATGGGCGACCGGCTGCTCGTCGGCCTCGACGATCACGCGCAGATCCGGGCGCGCGAAGGAAACGCTTCCCCAGGGGCGTTCAGCGACGGTTTCGGGCGGCCATATCATGTCGAACAATGGCTTGACGCGCGGCCAGGCCGCATCGCCCGTCACGATCTCAATCTCGATGTTCATTTCTGCTGATGACCCCTGCGTCCGGTGCAGCCTTATACGGCGGAGCATGGGTGGAAACTTATCGAATCCAATGCTTATGTGGGAATATTCTTCTACGAAACTTCCGGGTGTGGAAATGACTGAGGCTGAGCTTTCCAGGTATCAGCGCTGGGCGATTTTGGCCGGCGCGGCGACGCTGCTCAGCCTGGCGATGGGCATGCGCCAAAGCTTCGGCTTGTTCCAACCGTCGATCCTGCGCGACACCGCCATCACCACCGCCGATTTTTCCCTCGCGACCGC
>JAPLPC010000333.1:0-12076 GCA_026400425.1 Hyphomicrobiales bacterium
GTACCGGGAACTCGACCGGGTCTCGCCGCTAGCGGTTCCAGTAATGCTTGAGATCGGTCGCGAGCAGGTCCATGGCGAGGCATCGGACGCGCTGCTCGCGGAAGCGGCGGAAGAACTGGTAAACGAAGCGATGCAATCGCCGGATCGGTAGAGCGAAACCTTTCGATTCGACGCTTCGAAGATGACGGGTTTCGCAGGCGCGCGAGCCATCCTAAAACAACACATGCTCACCGAGTCGATTCCCGTCGAAACCAGTTCCGTCACCATCGCCGGCGTCACGCTGGCGGCCGACCTGTCGGGCGCGCTGTACTGGGAACAGCAACGGCTGCTGATCGTATCCGACCTGCATCTCGAAAAGGGATCGAGCTACGCGATGCGCGGCGTGTTGCTGCCGCCCTATGACACCATCGCCACCCTTGGCCGTCTCGGCACCGTGATCGCGCGACACGATCCGCGCACCGTGATCGCCCTCGGCGACAGTTTCCACGACCGCGACGCACATCAGCGCCTGTCACCTGCCAATCGCGATGTCCTCGGTGCCTTGCAAGCCCGGCGTGACTGGATCTGGATTTCCGGCAATCACGATCCCGAATTGCCCTCCGACCTCGGCGGCACTGTTGCCGAAGAAGTTGCCATCGGCGCGATTACGTTTCGCCACGAGCCGACCGGCGCGCATGGTGAGATCGCCGGCCATCTGCATCCGAAGGCGCGTGTCAGCACGCGTGGCCGCGCGGTGGAACGACGCTGCTTCGCCACCGACGGGCATCGCGCGATCATGCCGTCCTTCGGCGCCTATACGGGCGGGCTGAATATCCGCGACGCAGCGTTCGCCCGGATCTTTCGCACCCTCGGCTTCGTCGCCCATGTCCTCGGCGACCACCGCATGCACGCCATTGCCGCCTCGCGCTGCTGCTGAGGGCGACGTCCATTCCGGCATCGGCTAATCCCGCCGAAATACGATCGATGCCGCCCAGCCGGACATCAGCGCCATGATCGCCGTCATCATGCCGTAGATCGCGCCGTGATTGCGCGCGGCATTGGCGACGAATTGCTCGAAGCCGATTTTGACGATCTCGAATGCGGTCTCGGCCCTGGTAATCAGCGCACCGTCGGCGAACAGCTCGATCTCCACATCATAGGCTCCGATCGGCACTTCGGCCGGTAGCGGAATCGTGGCGCGAAACAGCGTCGGTGTGAGGAAGGTCACCGCCGAAGTTTCTTCGCGATAAAGGCCATGGTCCTTGCGCAGCCGCACGAAGGCGCTTCGGAACGGATCGGTGGAGACGACGTCCGCAAAATCGGTGCCGACACGCTGGGTCAGCAGCACATTGTTGATGCCGAGTTGCTGCCGACGTTGCACGTCCGCCGGCGCAATGGCGTCGATGGGCCGATTGGAAAACACCGCGAGATAAGACGGCACCTGCAGGAATTCGCGCGATTCGGTATTGATCCAGATCCCGAAACGGCGCTGCTTGCGCCAGGTGACGAGATCGGTGCGCGGGCCGGAGACCGTGACGACGAGATTGTAGTTGGCGCGCGCCGGCGGGGTCTTGTCGTCCTTCTCCACCGAACCGAACAGCACCAGTTCCTCACCGACGTAGTTCGGCGTCACCGTGACACGGTGGTTCGAGACCGAAACGATCAGCCGCTCAGCCTGCGCCGGGATCGCCGCGCCGAGCGTCAATGCGAGGATCACCATCAGCCAGGCCCACATCATGACCCACCGCCGCCGGTGAGATCACGGATGGTGAACAGATCATCCGGCTGGATCACGAGTTGCGCGGCAAACCGCATGCCGACGGCCAGAATCAGCAAACCGAGCAGCAAGCGCAGATGCTCGCTGCGGATCTTCTGGCCCGCGCGGGCGCCGAACTGCGCTCCGGTGACGCCGCCCACCATCAGGATCAGCGCCAGCACGGCATCGACGAGGTGATTGGTCATCGCGTGCAGCATGGTTGCGATCACCATGGTGACGAGCGTCAGGACCATCGAGGTTCCGAGCACCGTCGCGGTGGGCACGCGCAGCCAGTAGATCAGGATCGGGATCAGGATGAAGCTGCCGCCGATGCCCATCACGGCGCCGATGAACCCGATCAGCAGCCCCACGGCGACGACGGGAATGACCGACAGATAGATTTTCGAGCGCTTGAAGCGCATCTTCAGCGGCAGGCCATGCACCCAGTTATGGCTGCCAGGGCGGCGGAAGGTCACGGGGGTGCCACGCCGCAGCCGGATCAGCGCCCGCAGCCCCTCCCAGAACATGGCGCCACCGACGCCGGTGAGCAGGATCACGTAGGACAGCGCGATGGTGAGATCGAGCTGGCCCAGATTGCGCAGCACCGTGAAGACCCAGACGCCCAGCGCCGTGCCGACGATGCCGCCCGACAGCAGCACCGCCGCCAGTGCCGGATCGATGGCGCGGCGGCGCCAGTAGGAAAGCGCACCTGAAAATGAGGACGCCGCGATGTGGCTCGCCACCGATGCCACCGAAACGGCCGGGGAGATGCCGACGAAGATCAACAGCGGCGTCATCAGGAAGCCGCCCCCGACGCCGAACAGGCCCGAGACGAACCCGACCGCTGCGCCCATCGCCAGGATGAGCAACACGTTGATCGGAAGATCTGCGATCGGGAGATAGAGTTGCACGCGCGTTCGCTTCGAGATTGGCCGCGATAGCGGAGACCGTTCACGGCGTTATTCTTGAGGCGGCGCGGATGGGAGCCGCAAGTTCTCTTAGACGATATCGGCGCCCGATGGGATCAAAGATTCCGGCAAATGCCCGACTTTTCGCCCATCGGGGTCAGCATTCGCTGCCGTGGTAAACGGCTTTGGTGTTTTGACGTCTTAGTTGCGCAGCCGGGATTCAACTGCGTTGCATGGCATCGGTCACCAGATTCATGGACTGCGCCTCGGCGCTGCCGAGCCAGCGGATCTTGTCAGTGGCCGACATCGCCTCCACAACCGACGACGAGACGCCCATTCTGGTCATGTAGCTCAGCACGAAGCCCATGGTCCGTTGCGCAGAAGCGACGGGATCGTCCCCTGCCTTCGGCGAGGTAAAGCGATGCACGCCGAGCCGCGATCCGTCGATTCCGAGCCGGATCTTGCCGCCGGCATAGGCGGTCACGCAGGCACTGGCGCAGAAAGACGGCTTGATGCGGCCATTGGCATCGGCGGTGCCGACAGCGGTGGAGAGGCCACGGGCGCGGATCACCTCACCCATGATCATGGACTGGCTGAGATTGCCGCCGGGCGATGACAGCAGCACGATGTCGCCGGGTTGCAATTTGGCCTGGTCGAGCTGCTCGCGAAGCCATGTCGCGCTGGCGGCACCGATCTTACCCGAAATCGCCAGCACCTTGCGCCCGCCACCGAACAGGCCGGGATCTGGATTGTCGATCGTTTCGGCGCTCAGGCTCGGCGCGACATAGAGATCTTTCCAATAAGACCATGCCTCCGGCGTTGAGAGGTCCTGATAGGCGCGAATGCCGATGCCGCCGAACAGCAGCACCGCAAAGGCGATGGTGGTGAGGCTCGGCCGCCAGCGACGCAGCGGCTCCGGGTCTGGCGGTGTTGGTGTCGTCAGACGCGGCGGCGCCGAAGGCGGCGTGCTCCAGGGGCCGGTCGACGGAACGGATTGTCGCGGCTCTCGCCCGTCATCATGCAAAGACAAATTGATTTCCTCACGCTTCAGCGGTCCCGATGCGTTGCTTGCATCGGGAATGATCCCGCCTGGCACGCGACCGCGTACCAAGTCTGGTGAAGCTTTGTTGAGGAAATAAGACCGCGGGTTCGAGCCTGCGGTAGGTCAAATGCGCATAACCGCATCCCGAGAATGCAGCCATGCGGCGTCGATCAGCGTGCGGCGCGCTTGCTGTTCGCGGGTCTGGCAGCCTGAGGAGCGGCGGCATCCCAGCCGCCGGCCGGTGTCGCCACACTGATCGCGTCTTCGGGTTGGCCTTCCGCCACGAAGGTCTGGATCGCGAGTTTGGCTGCGGCGAGCGACTGCGGATCGAGCCGCTTGGCGACATCGTCGCGCTTCTTGCCGGCATCGACGTCGCCCTGCGCTGCGGCCAGACTGAACCACTTGAAGCTCTCGGCGAGATTCTGGTCGACACCGATGCCGCGGGCATACAGGATTCCGAGATTGAACTGGCTGTCGGCGACGCCGCGATCGGCGGCCTTGCGGAACCAGAGCGACGCGCTCTTGTAATTGGCGCCGCGGGTGCCGCCGTCGGCATCGAGCACCGCGAGATTGTGCATCGCCTTGGCGTTGCCGCGCTCGGCCGCTTGCATGTAGTAGCGGCGCGCGACTTCCCAATCCTTCTTCAGGCCGAGGCCTTTTTCGTACAGCGTGCCCAGCCGGAACATGCCCGGCACGACGCCGGCCTGCGCCGCGCGGTCATACCATTTCGCAGCTTCCTCGTAATTCTGTGGCACGCCGCGGCCTTCGGCATAACGCAAACCGACCTCGAAGGCAGCCGTGGCGTCGCCCTTGAGCGCCGCATTGCGCAACGCTGCGCCGCCGATGGCATCAGGTAGCTTTTCGCCGGCCGGAACTGTCACAGTCCCAAGCTTCTGACCGCTCGGCGGAAGCACGGGCGAAGTAGTAACGGGGTTGGGCTGCGGCGCGCCGATGCTGCCGGTTACATCGGGGGAGATGTAAGGTACCGGCGCGGCCTGTGGCACCGGAGCCGACTGCCGGGCAGGTGCGGTTTCCGGTGCCGGCTGCGGCGCAAACAGCGACGGCGTGCCGATCGACGGCGCCGCGCTCGGCGCGCCGATCGACGGTGCCGGCGATTGCGCCGGAGTGTCACTGGCGTTTGGGGGATCGAGATACAGCGGTGGCGAATGGCTGTTGGCGGCCATCGGCGGCGTCGAACCGCCGTCGTCCAGCAACGTCATCGCCATCTTGAACGAGCCGAGCACGATCACCACGACGCTCGCGCCGACCAGCAGTGAGCGGATCTTGGAACTGAATGTCGAAGAGCCCTTGTCGCTCTCGCTCTGCTGTGCCGCCTTGGCGGGTTTCGCAGCTTTCGGCTTGTCGCCCGTCGCGGCTGCGGCCTGGGCGGCGCGACGTGCGGCGGCGATGAAGCTGGATGCGCTGGCCGGTTCGGGCGCAGCGCCAACGATATCGCTGATCGCATCTTCCGACGCGGCAATCCGCTCCGACGGCGAGCCGCCGCGGCCTTGCGGGCGCGTGCCCGGCTCGAGCGGATGATCCGGCGGCAATTGCGAATCGGCCATCGGACGCGGCGACGGACGCTCGACCGTCACCGCCGGAGCCGCAGGCTTCGGTGCAGGCGCAGGATTGCCGGGTGCTGACATTGGCGCAGACTTGGCCGCCGGCTTCGGATCGAGAATATCGCTGATCGCCTTCGGCACCTGGAAAGCAGGCGCCGGCTCGCTCGAAATGGCGGTCGCTGCGAACTCGCGCGGTGCGGCATCGAAATGCGCCTGCGGCGGACGCACTTCGATCTGCGACGGCGCGGCTGCCTGCGGCTTCACAGGGTTGGGCATTTGCGGACGCGGCGGAGCGGCCATTGCCGGCTGCATCGGAGTCGGTTGCGAGACCTGAGCCACCGCAGGCTGCGGAGCCGGACGGGTGCTTGCGGTGCGCAGATCGCCCTCGATCTTGGCAAGGCGATCGACGACGTGGCCGAGGGTCGAATGCACGACCTCGAGCGAATCCTGCATGTGCCGATCGGTTTCCGACTGGCTGAATCGCATGTCGGACATGTCGCGCTTGAAGGAATCGATAACGCCGGCATCCGCCCGGCTCTCGTTCAGCGCGGCGGCGAACATGCTCTGCTGGCGCTCAAGATGGCGCAGGATGTCCTGCAGGCCGTCCTCGACACGACCGAAATTGGCACGCGGGTCGCTGACCGTTTCCATCCGTTCGAGCAGATAAGAGACACGCTGTTCGAGATGGGTGAAGGCCGACGACGGATCGTTGCCGACCGGCATGTGGTCGAGCCGCTGCGCCAGCGCAGCCAGCGCGCTCTCCAGATGATCGGAATTCGCGGCCGATGGGCGATCGCGATTCTCCAGCGACGCGGTCGGCGTGACGATGCGCTGTTCGAGCGCCGCAAACATGCTGGTGTCGCTGTTCTGCGCGAGTTGATCGACCTTGGACGACAGCGCCCGCAGGTCATCGCTGAGACGGCCGACCGCCTCGTTGGTGGCGACGTTGGACACGATGGATCGCAATGCACCGAGCGCGCCTTCGAGCTGCTCCAGCGTGCCGGGATTGTCGCTCGAGCGCACGATCTGGTCGATCTTGCTGCCGAGATTGCGAATCGCCTCATCGAAGCCGGCCAGTTGCTCGGCCGGCGTCAACGTCCTAAGCGTCTTGTGAATATCGCCCAGCGCGGCTTCAAGATTGGCGAGCACGTCGGCATCGATGCCGCTTGAACGCGTTGCGTCGATCCGTTGCGACAATGCACGGATTTCGCCCTCGATCGATTCGATGGCGCGGCGCGGCAGCGCTTCGGTCACTGCATTGCGGATCTCGGCGAGTTCGCTGCGGAATCCCGTAATCGACTGCTCGATGCTCGCGTTCGGTCGTTGCAGCGCATCGATCTTGCTGGTGATCTGCGACAACTGACGCTCCAGCCCGGACATGTCGGGCATCGGAGGCGGCGGCGTCACATGCGGCGCAATCGGTGGCGCATAACGCGGCGCCATGCGTGGCGGGCCGTCGAGCTCATCCTGGCGAGCTGCGATCTCGGCAATGGCGAAATCGAGCGAGAACGGATCGGTCTTCGGCGCCTCGCGGTAGACGTGCTTGGCGGCGCGCTCGACCATGTCGACATCGGGGCGCGGTTCGTGATGATTATAAGACGGCGGCGACCGCCTCGGCTGTTCGCTGATCTGCGACAGCCGCGCATCGAGGCGGGAGATGGCATCGTTCAACTGGCGCGCGACGCCTGGCTCGTCGTTGCTGCGCTGGTTCGGGCGCGAGAATTCTTCGATTTGGCGCGCAATCGCATCGAGGCGCTGGTGAATGTCGGCGACTTCGGCCACCTCGCGCTGCGGCATGGGTGCAGGCTGCGACTTCATCGCAGGCGGCGAGCGGCCGGGCCGGGCCTGATAGCGCGGCGGCTGCGGAGGTGCTGCCGGCGGCGCGTGATCGGCATAGCCATGCATCGCGGGAGCGACCGGAGATTCGCCGATGGTCGAGTTCAGCCAATCCGTCAGGGACATGCCGGCGCGACGTGCGGCGACCTCGGCCCGCTCGCGAACCGACGGGTCCATCCCCTCTACACTCCACGATACGCGCGAATTCATGCTTTGGTCCGGTTACGAGCCTGACGCCAACTAGCGCCTGCAACTTCCGCCGTTCGTCCCAAAATCAAGAAATCATGAGCGGGATCGCGGCGGTCTGCCTACTCCGGACTTTTCAGGGTTAGGGTAAATAACGGGTTAAGGTTGCCCGTATCGGCGCCTTAAATGTTAACCCGACGATACACTTGCGCGGATTTCACGGCTTCATCGCAGATTGAACCGATGATGCGTCAGGGCGCAAGCCGCTCCGTCAGCGCGCAAACAAGGCGCTGATATCGTCGATGTCGCGCTCGGTGATCGTGTCGTGGCGCGGATCCATCACGGCGGACTGACCGATATAGGCCCAGTAAAGAAACTCGGCCCGCGACAGGGCGCGACGGCTTTCCACCCCCGCCTCGCACAGCACTTTGGCCATATAGGCGATGCGCCTTGCATCGACCGACGCCACCATCTTCGCCACCGCTTCATCGGTCGAGGCCATCGCCCGTATCGAGCGATCGAGGCTGCGATCCTCGTTGAAGGCCAGCTTCATCAAATGAGTCAGGCGCGCGGCCCCGATCGTCGAGGCGTCGGTCTGTTCCAGCACCTGATCGGTGGTGCGCTCCTGCCAGCGCGCGAGGAGCTGCAGGCGAAAATCACTGATGTCTTTGAAGTGCCAGTAAAAACTGCCGCGCGAGACGCCCAGCCCGGCAGCGAGATCACCGACCTTGAGCGCAGCCTCGCCCTGCCGGGCCAGTATGCGGAGGCCGTGGTCGAGCCACGCGGTGCGCGTTAGTCGATCCTTGGTTACCTGCTCGTCCATCACATAACCATACACATGTGTATTGACTAAATCCATCCGTCGGAGATAGTTTCCATGCAAGGGTGTATGGAAACGCGGAGACCGCCGATGGCTACACAAGGCAATCAAATGCCCGGCCTCGAGAAGTGGTACGGCTTCATGAAGTCGCATGACCATGCGGCGCTCCGCGAGCTGCTGCATCCCGATGCCGTGTTCGAGAGCCCGGTGGTGCATGCGCCGCAGCGCGGCCGGGCTCTCGTGTTCAAATATCTCGCCGCTGCCGAACAGGTACTCGGCGGCCCCGGATTCACCTATGTCGGCGAATGGCGCAACGACACCTCTGCCGTGCTCGAATTCGAGAACGAGATCGAGGGCATTCGGATCAACGGTATCGACATGATCACCTTCGATGCCGAGGGGCGCATCACCCATTTCAAAGTTATGGTGCGGCCGCTCAAGGCCATCAATCTGCTGCATCGCCTGATGGGTGAATTGCTGGCGCGGCAATAAGCGACCGCAGATTCGAACCACGTCCAATCGGCGATGCTGTAGACTGATCACAGGTCGCCCTAACTGATAACGCATTCCAATCCGGGAGGAATCCATGCCCAGTTACCAAGCGCCGCTCGAAGACGTCGGCTTTCTGCTCAACGACGTGTTTCAATTCGATCGCTACAATAATCTGCCGGGCTTCAGCGATGCCTCCGCCGATATGCGAGAGGCCATTTGCGTCGGCGACCTCGAAGGCTGCACGCGCCATCCCGACGGCAGCGTGACCACGCCGAAAGGCTTCAAGGACGCCTACAAGCAGGTCACCGAAGGCGGCTGGCTCGGCCTGTCGGCGCCGGTCGAGTATGGCGGCCAGGGGCTGCCGGTGACGCTGTCGCAGACCGTGTCGGAATTCCAGTGCTCCGCCAATATGGCGTTCTCGATGTATGGCGGCCTCACCATGGGCGCCACCGCAGCGCTGGTGGTGCACGGCAAGCCCGAGCAGAAGAGCATGTTCCTGCCGAAGATGGTGTCCGGCGAATGGACCGGCACCATGAACCTGACCGAGCCGCATTGCGGAACGGACCTCGGCCTGCTGCGCACCAAAGCCGTGAAGCAGGACGACGGCAGCTACAAGATTTCCGGCACCAAGATCTTCATCTCGTCGGGCGAGCACGATCTCGCTGACAACATCATCCATCTGGTGTTGGCGCGCATCGAGGGCGCACCGGCCGGCATCAAGGGCGTGTCGCTGTTCGTGGTGCCGAAGATCCTGGTCAATACCGACGGCTCGCTTGGTGAACGCAACGGCGTCGTCTGCGGCTCGATCGAGCACAAGATGGGCATTCACGGCAATTCCACCTGCGTGATGAACTATGACAACGCCACCGGCTGGCTGATCGGCGAAGAGAACAAGGGCATGCAGGGCATGTTCGTGATGATGAACGAGGCGCGGCTCGGCGTCGCCGTGCAGGGCCTCGCGCAGTCCGAGGTCGCCTATCAGAACGCGGTGGCCTATGCGAAGGACCGCCTGCAGGGCCGCTCGCTGACTGGGCCGAAGTCGCCCGACAAGCCGGCCGACTCCATCATGGTGCATCCCGACGTGCGGCGCACGCTGCTGACCATCCGCGCCTTCAACGAAGCCGCCCGCGCCATGGTGGTGTGGACCGCGCTGAAGAGCGACGTCGCCCACCGCTCCGAGGATCCGAAGGAGCGCCAGGCCGCCGACGACCATCTCGGCCTGATGACCCCAGTGCTGAAGGGTGTCCTCACCGATGGCGGCTTCGCCAACGCGGTGTCGGCCCAGCAGATGTTCGGCGGCCATGGCTACATCGCCGAATGGGGCATGGAGCAGTTCGTGCGCGATGCGCGTATCGCCATGATCTATGAAGGCGCCAACGGCATCCAGGCGCTCGATCTGGTCGGCCGCAAGCTGCCGCGCGACGGCGGCCGTGCGGCGATGGCGTTTTTCGGTGAAGTGGCGGCGTTTGCTAAGGAGCATGGCGGCGACGAGGCAATGAAGCCTTATGTCGATCCGCTGTCGAACGCGCTCGGTCACCTGCAGCAGGCCACCATGTGGCTGATGAACAACGCGATGAGCAAGCCTGACAATGCCGGCGCAGGCGCCACTGACTATATGCAACTGTTCGGCCTCACCGCTTTCGCCTATATGTGGGCGAAGATGGCCAAGGTCGCGCAGGACAAGATCGCCACGTCGGGCGCGACGCCGTATCTGACCACCAAGCTCGTGACCGGCAAATTCTTCATGGAGCGGACCCTGCCGGAGACGGCCGTGCATCTGGCCCGCATCCAGACCGGCGCCGCAACGACGATGGAATTGCCGGCTGAGGCGTTCTGACGCCTGCTCTTCTTCCCCTCTCCCCGGCGGGGAGAGGGGACTTACAGCGATCATTGCGACCATTGAGCGAAACACAACGGAGCCAACCATGCCCGAGGCCTATATCTACGATCACGTTCGCACCCCGCGCGGCCGCGGCAAAGCCGATGGGGCGCTGCATGAGGTGACCGCGCTGGCGCTCGCCACCGCACCGCTGAAGGCGCTGAAGGCGCGCAACGATCTCAAGCCCGGCACCATCGACGACGTCATTCTCGGCGTGGTCGATCCGGTCGGCGAGGCCGGCGGCGACATCGCGCGCATGGCGGCGCTGTCCGCCGGCTACGGCAACGACGTGCCGGGCATCCAGATCAACCGTTTCTGCGCCTCGGGGCTCGACGCGGTGAACTTCGCCGCGGCGCAGGTGATGTCCGGCCAGCACACCATGACCATCGGCGGCGGCGCGGAATCCATGAGCCGGATCGGCATCGGCGCATCCGGCGGCGCCTGGCCGGTGGATCCGTCGATCGCGGTGCCCGCCTATTTCATGCCGCAGGGCGTGTCGGCGGATCTGATCGCCACCAAATACGGCTTCTCGCGCGACGACGTCGATGCTTATGCCGTGCAGAGCCAGCAGCGCGCCGCCAACGCGTGGGACGAAGGCCGCTTCAAGAACTCGGTCATCCCCGTCAAGGACATCAACGGCCTGACCATTCTGGCCAAGGACGAGCATATGCGGCCGACCACGACGATGCAGTCGCTCGGCCAGTTGCAACCGTCATTCGCCACCGTCGCCCAGATGGGCGGTTTCGACGGCGTGGCGCTGCAGTCGCATCCGGAAGTCGAGGCCGTGAACTACGTGCATCACGCCGGTAATTCGTCGGGCATCGTGGACGGTGCGGCGGCCGTGCTGCTCGGCAGTGCCGAAGCCGGCAAGCAGGCGGGCCTCAAGCCGCGCGCGAAAATTCGTGCGTTTGCCAATATCGGCTCCGAGCCGGCAATGATGCTGACCGGTCCGGTCGATGTGACCAAGAAAGTGCTAGAGCGCTCCGGCATGAAACTGTCGGACATCGATCTGTTCGAACTGAACGAGGCTTTCGCCTCGGTGGTGCTCCGCTTCATCCAGGCGTTCGAGATCGACAACGACAAGATCAATGTGTGCGGCGGCGCCATCGCCATGGGCCATCCGCTCGGTGCCACCGGCGCAATGATTCTCGGCACCGTGCAGGACGAACTCGAGCGCACCGGAAAATCGACGGCGCTGGTGACCCTGTGCATTGGCGGCGGCATGGGCACCGCGACCATCATCGAGCGGGTGTAATTCGCGAAATGTAGGATGGGCAAAGCGAAGCGTGCCCACCTCTTACCGTTTTATGACGAAGCTGGTGGGCACGGCGCAAAGAGCGCCTTTGCCCACCCTACACGATCACGGCTTACCCGGCGGCGCGGATGTCCGCCGGCGTCGACAGCAGCGGCACATCGGGCAACGACATTAAGGCAGGCTTGGCAAAATGATAGCCCTGGAACAGCGAGATGCCCGCCGCGCGCAGCACGGTCAATTCCTTGTCGCTCTCGACGCCCTCGCCAAGCACCTGGATATCGAGCGCGCGTGCGATGCCGACGATGCCCGCCACGATAGCCTGCTTGGCCCGGCTCAGATGGATGTCGCGCAGCAGCTCCAT
>JAPLPC010000333.1:12083-13380 GCA_026400425.1 Hyphomicrobiales bacterium
TCGGGTTGCAGCCGGGACAACAGTCCGAGCCCTGCAAAGCCCGCGCCGAAATCGTCCAGCGCCGTCAAGAAGCCGAATTTGCGATAGGCGTCGACGATCTTCTGCACATGCGCGGTGTCGGTGATGCGCTCGTTTTCGGTGAACTCGAACATCAAGTTCCGGTGCGGGAAATCGACGCGCTTGGCGGCTGCCAGCGATTTCTGGATGCAGGCGCTGGGCTCGTAGACCGCATTCGGCATGAAGTTGATCGACAGCCGCAGATCGCGGGTCGGAAACAACCGGCCGGCGGTTTCAATCGCCATCACGCGCGCGGCTTGGTCAAACCGATAGCGCATCTCGTCCGAGACCTGGCTCAAGACGCTGTAGGCGGATCCGCCATCGGCGCCGCGCACCAACGCTTCGTAACCCCATACGCGCCGCGCATTGAGATCGACGATAGGCTGGAACGCCATCTTGAACGTGAAGGGGAGAGAGATGTCATCCCGACATCCGACGCATGCAACTGCCATACTGATCTGGTCGCTTCTGTTTTCGTGACTGGTCGGCTTCAGAATACGCGCAATTGGGAAACGATCAGCCTTCTCCACCCTGTATCCGCATACATCACTACCAATACGTAAAGGAACCCGAGATGACTTACGCGAACTTCAAGGTCGAGACCGACGCCGATGGCATCGCGCTGGTGACCTGGGACATTCCCGGCCGTTCGATGAATGTTTTGGATACCAAAACGATCGAGGAACTCGGTGCCATCGTCGATGCGACCACGACAGATGCCGCAGTAAAAGGCGTCGTCATCACCTCCGGCAAGGAGGCGTTCTCGGCCGGCGCCGATCTCTCCATGCTGGAAGGCATGAACAAGATTTTTGCCGAGGCGAAAAAGGCCAAGGGCGAGGAAGCCGCACAGCAGATGCTGTTCGACGAGAGCCGCAAGCTGTCGCTGACGCTGCGCAAGATCGAAACCTCTGGCAAGCCGTGGGTCGCTGCGATCAACGGCCTCGCACTCGGCGGCGCGTTCGAGGTGACGCTGGCCTGTCACTACCGGGTCGCGGCCGAGAACCCGAAGACCAGGCTGGGCCTGCCCGAGATCAAGGTCGGCCTGTTCCCGGGCGGCGGCGGCACCCAGCGTCTGGCGCGCATGCTGCAGCCGCAGGATACGATGCAGATGTTGTTGAAGGGCGATCAGATCAATCTCGCCAAGGCGAAAGCGATGAATATCGTCGGCGCCGTGGTGCCGGCAGCCGACCTGATCAAGGCTGCCAAGGAGTGGATCAAGGCCGGCGGCAAAGCCGTCGCC
>JAPLPC010000619.1:0-2064 GCA_026400425.1 Hyphomicrobiales bacterium
ATCATGTGTTCGACGACTGGATCTTCTCTCGTCAATATGTCTACGGCCAGCGGCCGAAGATGACCGCACGCGTCGATGAATTTGCGAAGACGCTGGTGGCACGCGCGCGACAAGCCGATGTGGACGAGATCGTGATCGTGGGTCACTGTCTCGGCGCGGCTCTCGTCGTGGAGACGGTGGCGCGGGCGCTGAAACTCGATCCGGACCTCGGCAAGCACGGGCCCACCATCTGCGTGCTCACCGTGAGCGCGACGATTCCGAAATTCGCGCTACATCCGGCGGGCACCAGCGTGCGCGCGGCGTCGCGCCTGGTTGCCGATACGCCCGAGATTCGCTGGGCCGAATATCACGCCCGCGACGATGTCATCAGTTTCTATCGCTTCGATCCGGTGACGTTGAAACGTGTCAGCCGCGAACGCAGCGACGGCCGTCCGAACATCCGCCGCATCCAGATGCACGACATGATGGGGATGCAGCAGTTCAAGCGATATCGCTTCAGCTTCATGCGGATCCACTACCAGATGGTGATGGGCAATCAGCAGCGCGCACCCTATGACTATTGCATGGTGCTGTGCGGACCGTTGCCGTTCGATGAGATCACCGCGGTCGGCGGCGGTGTCGCGCGGTTCGGCCCAGATGGCGCATTGCTGGACGCGGGACGTGGAAAGGCTATATCTCCTACAACTCCGCCCCCGGCGTCCGTCAGCGCCGCGTGAGGGCATGAACGGACGATCATGACTGCGTCGCTTGTTGGAATATATGTGTGGGCGATCGGTATGATCGCGTGGTTCATCATCCGCTACCCGTATGCCCGCAAGGCACGGCGGACGGCCACCGTGAAGGCGGTCGGCCTCAGCCGCGAGCGCGTGCTGCTGGCGATCGCGACGATCGGGCTATTCGTCGTGCCGTTGATCTGGCTTGTCAGCGGCTGGCCGGCGGCGCTCAATTATCAGTTGAACTATGCCGCCGTCGTGGTCGGTGCGCTGGTCTATCTGCTGTCGTTGTGGCTGTTTCGCCGCTCGCACAAGGATCTTGGCCGGCAATGGTCGGCGAGTCTGGAAATCCGCGACAGTCACCGGATCGTACGCGGCGGCGTCTACCGCCTGATCCGGCATCCGATGTATGCCTCATTCTGGCTGTGGGCGCTGGCACAGGCATGTCTGCTGCCGAACGCCATGGCGGCCATGGCCGGGCTGGTGGCCATTGCCATCCTATTTTTCACCCGCATCGATCATGAAGAGCGCATGCTGACAGAGGCATTTGGCGACGATTATCGGGCCTATATGCGCGAGACCAAGCGTATCATTCCAGGCATCTACTGACGCGGCAGAGACCGCGGCATTGAGGGAGAGCGACATGACTGCGGATATCACCACCGGCCTCGAACTCCGTTCGCTGATCAAGAGCAGCGGCGAACTCGAAATCTCCCTGCAGCAGGTGGCCATCCCTGCGCCTGGTCCCGATGAGATTGTGGTGCGTATCGAAGCGGCGCCGATCAATCCCTCCGATCTCGGCCTGCTGCTCGGCGCCGCCGATCCCGCCACCGCCAGGGTGACGGGGGAGGGCACGTCCGCGGTTGTCACCGCGACGGTCGCACAGGCCAATATGAAAGCGATGGGCGGCCGTCTCGACGAGTCGATGGCGGTCGGCAACGAAGGCGCTGGCACGGTGGTAAAGGCCGGCTCCTCCGAGGCGGCGCAGGCGCTGCTCGGCAAGATGGTAGCGATGATCGGTGGCGCCATGTATGCGCAGTACCGGGTCATCAAGGCGAAGGAAGTCATGCCGCTGCCCGACGGCACCACGGCGACTGAGGGTGCATCCTGCTTCGTCAATCCGCTGACCTCGCTCGGCATGACCGAGACCATGAAGCGAGAAGGGCACAAAGCACTTGTGCACACGGCCGCTGCGTCCAATCTCGGCCAGATGCTCAACAGGATCTGCCAAAAGGATGGCATCGATCTCGTCAATATCGTGCGCAGCGACGCCCAGGAGAAGCTGCTCCGCGATATAGGCGCGAAATACGTGGTGAATTCGACGGCGCCGAGCTTCTTCGATGATCTCGTC
>JAPLPC010000619.1:2082-5820 GCA_026400425.1 Hyphomicrobiales bacterium
CCGGCGCCACCATCGCTTTCGACGCCACCGGCGGTGGCAAGCTGCAGGGCCAGATCCTGCATGCGATGGAGGCCGCCGCGGTGAAGGCCATGAAAGAGTATAGCCGTTACGGCTCCACCACCCACAAGCAGGTCTATGTCTATGGCCGGCTGGAGCCGCGGCCGATCGAGCTCTCGCCGCCCGGCATGGCCTGGGGCATGGGCGGCTGGTTGCTGTTTCCGTTCCTGCAGAAAATCGGCAAGGAGGATGCAGCCAGACTGCGCGCGCGTGTGATCGCCGAGCTCAAGACCACCTTTGCAAGCCACTACACCAAGACGATTTCCCTTCCAGGCGTTCTCGACCTCGACAATCTGCGCGCCTATGCCAAGCGCGCTACCGGCGAGAAGTACCTGATCAATCCGAACCTGCCGGGATGACACTCGCAGATCAATCTGCCGAAGTCGTCAGCGATGGCGCAAGCCTGCTGCTGCGCCATCCGCCCTATGTTTACTACATGGTGTCGCGCAGCTTCTCGCGCTTTGCCTCGCAGATCGCAGCCGTCGCCGTCGGCTGGCAGATCTATGATCTGACCGGCAGCGCATTCCAGCTCGGGATGGTCGGCCTGGCGCAATTCGCGCCGATGCTGGCCCTGGTGTTCGTCGCCGGGCATATCGCCGATCGCTACGATCGTGATCGGCGCTGCAACGGCGTTCGAGGCACCCGCGGGTTCGGCATTGCTGCCGGGCGTGGTGCCGGAAGGTCATCTGCAGAAGGCGACGGCGCTTTCCACCGGCGTCTTTCAGGTGGCGATGATCTGTGGCCCCGCGCTCGGCGGATTCGCCTACGCACTGTCGCCATCGGCACCGTATGTGATGATGGCCGGGTTCTGGATCGTGGGCGGCCTGCTCAACGGCGCCATCAAGCTCGCACGCGAGGTGGCGGTCAGGGATCCGCCGAGCTTCCGCACATTGTTTGCCGGCGTCGGCTTCGTGCGCAGCAATCCGAACATTCTCGGCACCATCTCGCTCGATCTGTTCGCCGTGCTGCTTGGTGGCGCGACTGCGCTGCTGCCGATCTATGCCCGCGATATCCTGCAGACCGGCCCCTGGGGGCTCGGCCTCATGCGGGCGGCGCCGGCCGTCGGCGCGCTGCTCACCACCATCGTGCTGACGCGCTGGTCGATCCAGCGTCGCGTGGGCATGCGCATGTTTCAGGCGGTGATCGTGTTCGGCCTGGCAACCACGGTGTTCGCGGTGTCGCAATGGCTGTGGTTGTCGGTGGCTGCACTGGCCGTGCTGGGAGCCGCCGACACCGTCAGCGTGGTAATCCGGTTCTCACTGGTGCAGCTCGCGACGCCCGACGCCATGCGCGGCCGGGTCGGTGCCGTCAATTATCTATTCATCAATACCTCGAACCAGCTCGGCCAGTTCGAAAGTGGCGTGACGGCGGCCTTGTTCGGCACGGTGCCGGCGGTGCTCATCGGCGGCCTCGGCACAGTGACGATCGCGTTGCTCTGGATGAAACTGTTCCCGACGCTGCGCAAAATGGAGCGGCTGGAATAGCGTGCGGTCGGACGCACTCACACCTGCCGTTCAAATCGATACAGACAGCCTGGCAGTGCGCCTCTGTCACGCAGTTGTGTTCGGCAAGACCCATCGGACCAGAAGCCTGTCGATCCAGTTCATGCGCTTGCATGCTTTGGTCTGGTAGGACAAAAGCGCTGGTGCCGGCTCGCACCTCTGCAACAGTTCTAGTTCGAAGGATATTTCATGACAACACACACCGTTGCCGTCATCGTCGGTAGCCTCCGCCAGAAGTCGTTTTCGCTCCGGATCGCCAAGGCATTGGCGAGCCTCGCGCCGTCGTCGCTCAAGCTCAACATCGTGACGTTGAACGATCTGTCGTTCTTCAATCAGGATCTGGAAGCCGCGCCGCCGGCCGACTGGCTCAAGTTCCGCGAGTCCGTGCAGTCTGCCGACGCCGTGCTGTTCGTGTCGCCGGAATACAACCGTTCGGTTCCCGGCGTGCTCAAGAACGCCATCGATGTCGGCTCGCGTCCGTTCGGGAAGAGCTCGTTTCTCGGCAAGCCGACCGGCATCGTCGTCAGTTCGCCGAGCCCGATCGGCGGCCTCGGCGCGGCCCTCAGCCTGCGCCAGACTTTGCCGGGGATCGTCGGTCCCATCATGGGACAGCCCGAAATCTATTTGAACGCCGTCAACGACGCCTTCGACGAAAACGGCGCGATCATCAAGGAATCGATCCGTCCGGTGCTGCAGGGCTATATCGACGCTTTCGCTGCCTGGGTCGCGCAGCAAAAGAAATAACGCCGGCAGATGCGGTCGCGGCCCGGTTGTTAGCCTCGCTTTAACCGGGCCGTCGCATTTTCAGGCATGGTCAAACATACCCGCTTGAAATCGGTCCTGACCGGCCTCGCGCTGTATGCCGTGGCCGCGCTGCTGGTCAGCTATTTCGGCATGAACGCCTATACGGGCAAGTATGGCCTCAATGCCCGGCAGGAGCTCGATCAGGAGATCACGGCACTGACCTCCGAACTCGTTCAGTTGAAGAAAGAGCGTGGCAAGGCCGAGCAACGCGTGGCGCTGCTGCGTGCCAATGGCATGGACCCCGACATGCTCGACGAGCGTGTCCGCTGGCAGCTCGATTATGCGCATCCGCGCGATGTCGTTCGCATCCTCAAGTCAAACTGAACTTCGCCATCCATGAGTCGCGACCGCAGCAAAGCATTGCTGCTTTGCATGCGAGCGATGCTGGGCGCTTTTGCGCCTGAGGGCGGTTACGACAGGACGCCTTCCGCCGTTTCCATTCCGCAAGTTTCAAAACACCGCATCGACGCGTTCTAAAGTTTCGCGGTCTCGCTGCACTGCGAAATGCCGGTGTGGCATTCCGCGCGACGCAATCCCTTTCACGCTGCTAACACTTGGAGTAGGAAGAACAAACTTCCTCTCTCGCATCCGGAATTCTCATGGCCGCAACGAAAAAAAGCGCACCTGCAGGGCAGGCATCGAGCAGTGACGCCAAATCGGCTCCGCCAGATTTCACCCGCGACCAAGAGATGCGCGCGCTGCGCGACATGCTGCTGATCAGACGCTTCGAGGAGAAGGCCGGGCAGCTTTACGGCATGGGTGCCATCGGCGGTTTCTGCCACCTCTATATCGGCCAGGAAGCCGTCGTGGTCGGCATGCAGATGGCGCTCAAGCAAGGCGACCAGGTGATCACGGGCTACCGCGACCACGGCCACATGCTGGCCACCGGGATGGATGCCAATGGCGTGATGGCCGAACTCACCGGACGCCGCGGCGGCTACTCCAAGGGCAAGGGCGGCTCGATGCACATGTTCAGCCGCGAGAAGCATTTCTACGGCGGCCACGGCATCGTGGGGGCGCAGGTATCGCTAGGCACCGGCCTCGCTTTCGCCAACCGCTATCGTGAGAACGACAATGTCAGCATCGCCTATTTCGGCGACGGCGCGTCGAACCAGGGCCAGGTCTATGAGAGCTTCAACATGGCGGAGCTGTGGAAGCTTCCCGTGGTCTATGTGATCGAGAACAACCGCTACGCCATGGGCACCTCGGTGACGCGCTCGTCGGCGCAGACCGACTTTTCCAGGCGCGGCATCTCGTTCAACATTCCGGGCGAGCAGGTCGACGGCATGGACGTCCGCGCCGTCAAGGCTGCCGGCGACAAGGCCGTGGCCTGGTGCCGCGCCGGCAAGGGCCCGTACATTCTCGAAATGCAGAC
>JAPLPC010000146.1 GCA_026400425.1 Hyphomicrobiales bacterium
CCTCAATCCGTAGGGTGGGCAAAGCGTAGCGTGCCCACCAACTCCGTGACGCCGGAACGGTGGGCCCGACGCAACAGCGCCGTCGCCCACCCCCGATGACCCTTACGCCGCCGCTTCCTGTTTCTTTTCGTCGCGCAATTCGCGGCGGAGGATCTTGCCGACATTGGTCTTCGGCAGAGCGTCGCGGAATTCGATCTGCTTCGGCACCTTGTAGTTGGTCAGCTGGGTGCCGCAGAACTTGATGATGTCCTCGGCGGTGAGCTTCGGGTCTTTCTTGACCACGAAGGCCTTCACCGCTTCGGTGGTCTTGGCGTCGGCGACGCCGATCACCGCGCATTCCATCACGCCGGGATGGCTGGCGATGACCTCCTCGACCTCGTTCGGATAGACGTTGAAGCCGGACACCAGCACCATGTCCTTCTTGCGGTCGATGATCTTGGTGCTGCCCTCGGCATCCATGATGCCGATGTCGCCGGTGCGGAAAAAGCCGTCCGCGGTCATCACCTTGGCGGTTTCGTCCGGCCTGTTCCAGTAGCCGCTCATCACCTGCGGGCCCTTGGCGCAGATCTCGCCGGGCTGGCCGAGCGGGACCTCGTTGCCGTCGTCGTCGCGGATCGAAATATAGGTCGAAGGCACCGGCAAGCCGATCGTGCCGGTGAACTGGTCGATATCGGCGGGATTGCAGGTCAGCGTCGGCGAAGTCTCCGACAGGCCGTAGCCCTCGGCGATCAGGCAGCCGGTCGCCTTCTGCCACTTCTCGGCCACCGCGCGCTGCACGGCCATGCCGCCGCCATTGGAGATCTTCAGCTTGGAGAAATCCACCTCGTCGAAACCGGGTGCATTCAGCAAGCCATTATACAGCGTGTTGACGGCCGGGAAGCTGTTGACCTGATACTTCTTCAATTCCTTGATGAAGCCGGCCATGTCGCGCGGATTGGGGATCAGGAGATTGACGCCGCCGGCGCGCACCGCGAGCAGGAAGCAGGCCGTCAGCGCGAAGATGTGATACAGCGGCAGCGCGCAGACGATGAACAATTGATCGACATGCGGCGGCTTGCGCAGCGCCGGCTGCAGCCAGGCATCGTTCTGCAGCATGTTGGCGAGAATATTCCGATGCAGCAGTGTCGCGCCCTTGGAGACGCCGGTGGTGCCGCCGGTATATTGCAGGAAGGCGACATCGTCCGGGCTGAGGGTCGGCTTGCTCAGTTTCATGTTGCGGCCGGCCGACACCGCGTCGTTGAAAGCAACGGCGTGGGGCAGGTTATAGGCGGGCACCATCTTCTTGACGCGGCGGACCACCAGATTCACGATCATGCCCTTGAAGCCGAGCATGTCGCCCATGCTGGCGACGATCACATGCTTGACCTGGGTCTTTGCGATCACCTGCTGCACGACGGCAGCAAAGTTCTCCAGCACGATGATGGCTTCGGCGCCTGAATCCTTGAGCTGGTGCTCGAGTTCGCGCGGGGTATAGAGCGGGTTGACGTTGACGGCGGCATAGCCGGCGCGCAGCACGGCACAGGTGGCGACCGGATAGTTCAGCACGTTCGGCATCATCAGCGCGACGCGGGCGCCCTTGGCCATGCCCTTGCTTTGCAGATAGGCGCCGAGCGCCACCGAATGTTCGTCGAGCTCACCATAGGTGATCGACTTGTCCATGCAGATGAACGCCTTGCGATCGCGGAACTTCGCAAAGCTTTCTTCCAGCAGCGTCACCAGCGACGGATATTGCGCGGTGTCGATATCGGCGGGTACGCCGGCCGGATAGTGCTTGAGCCAGATGCGCTCCATGACATTCCCCCTCGGAATTTATTGGTTGCGCGAAGTATTGAGCAGATCGCACAGCCAAGGCAAGCCGCGTAACGCCGCGGGTGGGGGAAGGGGCCGGGCCACCCATTTGCCTCCGTCACGCGCGGCGAAGCTGGGTCCCCGGGCCTTCGCCACGCCCAAGGGTCTTCTGCCCCGCAGGCGGGTCGAGCCTACGGATGACGGGGAGTATGTGCCAGGTTTAGCTGCGCGGTGCCGTCGCTGCGGGTTTGGCTTCGCCGGTGGTGGCCGGCTTCGGCTTAGCAGCAGCGGCTGGCTTTGCCGCAGGCTTGGCGGCCGGTTTTGCAGCAGTCGGCTTTACAGCATCCGGCTTTGCGGCGTCCGGCTTCGCAGCCGCCTGCTAGGGCTTGGGAGCGGGCTTGGCAGTAGGCTTGGCGTCGGCGGCCGGCTTGGCATCCTTGTCTGCCGCATCTTGCTTCTTAGCCGCGGCTTTGCCCTTCCGGGGCTTGGCTTTCGGCGTCTGCTTGGCCTCTTCCACCGCATTGGCGGCGATCAGGTCGGCGCCGGATTTCTTCGGCCCGATATAGACGATGGTCGGCTCCACCTGCGCTGGCGCTGCGGCGATCATGTCTTCCGGGCGCAGTGTGGGTGGCTGCAATCCGCCGGCGAAAAACGACAGCGCGGCCGAACTGTTGGCTTCGCTATTGGCCACTGCGTCTTCGTCGCTGGCCGGGCGCTTGCGTTTCGGTCCGCACATCTCGTCGCGCAGATTGGGCGGCGCCGCGTCGATCGGCGCCATCGCATCGACGGTGCCGAGCGCGGGCTTCAGCCAGGTGAGGCCGCCATTGCTGTTGCCGAAGCCGGCTTCGAGCAGCTGCGCGGCTTTCACCGCGCGGGCATGGCCCGAGGTCGAGCCGAGCACGACGGCGATCAGGCGCTTGTTGCCGCGGGTGGCGGAGGCGACGAGATTATAGCCGGAGGCGCAGATGAAGCCGGTCTTGAACCCGTCGGCGCCGGGATAGCGGCCGATCAGCCGGTTGAAATTGTAGGTGACGCGACGGCCGAATTTCATCGCCGGGATGTGCATGAAATATTCGTATTCCGGCAGGTCTTTGATCACGGCGCGGGCGAGGATCACGAGGTCGCGCGCCGAGGTCACCTGCTCGTCGGCGGGCAGGCCGTTCGGGTGGACGTAATGCGGCTGCGTCATGCCGAGGCGTTGCGCATTCGCGTTCATCATGGCGGAGAAGCCGTCGATGGAGCCGCCGACGCCTTCGGCGAGCACCACGGCCATGTCATTGGCCGATTTCACCATCATCATGGTCAGCGCATTTTCAACGGTGAGCTGGGTGCCGGCCTTGAAGCCCATCTTGGACGGCGATTCGGCGGCGGCGATCGGCGACACCGTGAACACGGAGTCGAGACGAAGACGACCTTCTTTTAACGCATTCAGCGTCACATAGGCGGTCATGATCTTGGTGACCGATGCCGGATGCCACGGATAGGTGGCATTCTCGGCCTGCAGCACCTTGCCGGTATCCGCTTCCACCACCAGCGTCGCTTCGGCATTGGCCGCGCGCGATGCGAGCGCGCCCAAAGCGAGAGCGGCGGCAACAGTCAGACATTTGAACGTGCGGGGTGATGCGAAGGAAAACTGCACTATCCGGATCCGGTCCTTGGCGGCCGCCTGCCGTGCTGAAGCACTGCACGCAGCAATTTGGCGAGATGAGGGACGTTCGACAATCAGTTGGCCGTCACGCAGTGATGACAGCAAACCTATACCGGCCAAGCGCATCAGAATAGTGGCGAAGACGTTAAATCCATGAGGAAAGGGGCCAAAGTTCGGCGGTGAACCGACGGCGCTGTCCGCTCTTTGTCGTCACCCGGTCAAGCCGGGCGACGACAGTCGTGGGCGTCTACGACATCCCCGCATCCGCTCTTGCCTGTTCCTGCACCATGAACTGCGCCATGGCGAGCGAGGCGAAATAGCCGCCCTTGGCCACCAGTTCGTCGAAGGTTCCCGCTTCGATCACGCGTCCGTTCTCGAACACCAGGATCCGCGTGGCGTTGCGGATGGTGGAGAGCCGATGCGCGATCACGAACGTGGTGCGGCCTTTCATCACTTCATCGAGAGCGAGATTGAGCTTGGCTTCGGTTACGGCGTCGAGTGCGGATGTGGCTTCGTCGAGGATCAGGATCGGCGGATCCTTCAGCAAGGCGCGGGCGATGGACAGACGCTGGCGCTCGCCGCCCGACAGCATGCGGCCGCGTTCGCCGGCATTGGTATCGAAGCCGCGGTCGCTGCGGGTGATGAAGTCGAGCGCCTGAGCGCGTTCGGCGGCAACGCGCAGTTCCGCATCCGTGGCATCCGGTTTGCCGACCCGCAGATTGTCTGCGATCGACCGGTTGAACAGCAGTGCTTCCTGAAACACGACGCCGATATTGCGGCGCAGCCCCGACAGCGTCAGCGCCCGCACGTCCATGCCGTCGATCTTGATGACCCCCGACTGCGGATCGAAGGCGCGGTGCAGCAGCGCGATAGCCGTCGATTTGCCGGCGCCGGTGGCGCCGACCAGCGCGATGGTCTGACTGGGCAGCGCGGTGAAGGACAGATCCTGGATTGCAGGCCGCTTGCCGTCATAGGAGAACGAAACGTCGTTGAACTCGACCAGCCCCTGCAGGCGACCGGGATCGATGGCGTCGATGCGGTCGCGCACCGCGGGCACGGCGTCGAGCACGTTCATGAATTCGCGCAGCCGCGGCGCCTCCATGAACACGCCGTTGATGAAGGCGACCACCTGTTCGAGCCGCTGGATCAGCATGGTGGCGAACGACACGAACATCACGATCTCGCCGACGGTGGTGAGGCCCTGCTGATGCAGCGCGATGCCGACGGTGAAGATCGCCAGCACCGTGATGGTCGTCGATGCGCGGGTCATCACCGAGACGAGCGCCCACCATGACAGCACCGGCATCTGCGCCGCCAGCAACTGGCCGGAGACGCCGCGCAGACCCGTGACTTCGGCCTCGATGCGGGTGAAGCTCTGCACCAGCGCAACGTTGCTGAGCGAGTCGGATGCGCGCGCCGAGAGGTCGCTGTAATGATCCTCGACCTCGTTCTGCATCCCCGACGTCTTGCGCACCACCAGCGTCGTCAGGATGGTGAACACCACGCACAGGATCATCAGCAGCACGGCGAGGCGCCAGTTCAGATAGATCGACAGCGGCAACAGCACTACCAGCGAGACGATGGACGCAAAATGCTCGCGGAAGAAGCTGATCCAGACACGCCACAGCGCGTCGGTGCCGCCCAGCATCACCTTCATCAGCCGGCCCGAATGCGTGCCGGTGTGGAAGGTCAGCGGTAACTGCATGATATGTTCGAAATAGTCGGTCAGCACCGCCTGGCGCTGGCGATGCGCCAGCCGGTCGGCGTGCAATGCCACGATAGCGCCGCAGATAATCGAGAACAGCCCGAACCCGACCCAGGCCGCCAGCAACGGCCACGGCGAGTTGATGCCGGCATGGGCGGTGTCCGCGGGGGCCTTGGTCAGGACATCGATGATGCGGCCGAACAGCACCGGCTCGGCGAACTGCGCGCAGGCCAGCAGCAGATTGGCCACGGCGAGCAGCCATGCGAGGCGCTTTTCCTTGCCGAGCAGCTCGAGCACGCGGATGTAGATCTTGGTCATGAAGTGGCACCCGGATAGGCGCAATGGCGCCCGTGGTTCCGAGTTTAGATGCGGATCGCGCGAGAATATAGACGCAAGGAAAGTTGTTCAGAGCTTCGCTCTGGTCTTCGTTGTCATCACCCGCGAAAGCGGGTGATCCAGTA
>JAPLPC010000213.1 GCA_026400425.1 Hyphomicrobiales bacterium
CGACTTTTTTCGGGTCCATTTCACCAGCTTCGATCATGCCGTTACGGCCGCGATCCATATTCGAGCCGAGATCGATGAGACTCTGCTGAATCATGGAAACGTTGTTGCCGAAGGTCGCTCCCTCGCGCAGCTGGAAGAATTCGCGCGGATCGACGCCGTTCTTGACGAAGAATGCATAAGGGATGAGCCAGCCGGACGTATTGCCCTGATCGCTCAGGGACAACTTCATGCCCTTCGCATCCTTCGGAAAATCCTTGATGGGCAAACCGGGGCGCCCCTCGATAATCGCGTGATAGGACGGCTTGCCATTGTATTTCGCCGTTGCGATGACCTCGGTGCCGGCATGCTTGTTGGCAAGCACATAGCCCCACGGCCCCAGCCAGCCCACATCCAAATGGCCGTTACTCATCGCGACGGAGATAGCGGCCCAGCTCTCAGGGCTGACCAGTTCGTAAGTGGCCCCGAGTTGCTCCGCAAGATAGCGAAACATCGGCTCGAATTCCTTGATGGTGGTTGCCGGAGTCGGCCGCACCGGAGCAATTGCGAAACGAAGATGAAGCTTGCCATCGCGCATCGCCTGCCCTTGCGCGGCATTGGCGATGAACGGCAGCGAAAGCGCGGAAGCGGCGACCGCCCCAAAGCGACGACGTGTAATCATGACGACCTCTCGAATTTGCATCGCGTGCGTGAGAGCGAGCCGACCCAAGCCATTCGCGCAGTGCTGGACCGGGCGGCGCGCCTTGGCTATGAACATTACGAATTCTTATGAAAATAAGATGACAATAATTTTTAGTTTCATGAAAATTCAAGCAAAAGGTCCTATCCGCACAATTTATAACGTAGAATCAATGTACTAGTTTGATTATCAGAAATGCCCCGATCGTATCCGATCAATGAAATTTGGCTTTTCATTGCAGTTTCTTATATATCTCCTCTAAGCGCCGCCAAAAAACGTTAAGGCGGCAGGATCGAAGCGATGTTGAATCTGGCCCAAGTTCAGACCTTTCTCGCCGTTGTCGACGAAGGCGGCATTCAGGCGGCTGCCCAGCAGCTCAATTGCTCGCAGCCTGCCGTTTCTCAACAATTGAAAAAGCTTGAGGAGTTTTTTGGCGTCCTTCTGGTGGTACGAAATCGCAGTCGGGCGATACCGACTCGCGACGGTGAACTATTCCTGCCCAAAGCTCGTTCGTTAATCGCCGCAGCCGAGCGCGCACGCGGGGTGATCGTAAACCGCCGCCTCGTCATTCATGCCAGCGGCAATGCCGGCACATTCCTCGCTCCCAAACTCATCGCAACATTCGAGCGTGAGATAAATCGGCCTGAAGGTGCAGAACTCATCATAGGAACAAACCGCGAGGCCGTGGACGCTCTTCTCGCCGGCGAAGCAGACGTGATCCTGACCGAGTGGAATGAGGATCACCCGCTTATCGAATGGCAAAAATGGCGCCGCGAAAAATTGGTGGTGATAGTTTCGCCGGATTATCCGCTCGCAACCCATCGCCGCGTTTCTCCGGAAGCACTTCTCGATTACCCCATGATCGGAGGAGAACCCGGCACCGGCACGGGACGCGCGCTCGCCAGCGTATTGGGCGCTGACGCCAGCAAACTCAAAATTGCCCGCCAACTCGGCAGCACCACAGCCGTCAAGGAAGCCGTGAAAGCCAATCTCGGGCTGTCCATCGTGTTTGCTTATACCGTGACGGAAGAAGTCAAGGCCGGAACGCTTGTGGCGCTGGAACTGGAAGAGGCAGACATTTTCAAGACGCTGTTTGTGGGCATCGCACACGAAAGCCCCGGCACATCGATGGCACGACGCTTCGCTGCCATCTGCACCTCTTTCATTTAATTCAAAAACGTCTTCCTCCTTAGCGCTCCAGGAACATCATCATGACCCGCAAGACCCTTGTCACCAACTGGGCTTAACGCGTGAACCATGGCCGCAGGCAGAGATTATCCGCCGCGCCGCAGATGCCGACGCGATCATGACCTTCATGACAGACACCATCGATAACGCCTTCCTTGATGCTTGCCCCAATCTCAAGGTGGTGGCGTGCGCACTCAAAGGAGCGGACAATTTCGATATCGAGGCCTGCAAGGCTCGGGGCGTCGAGGTCGCTGTCGTGCAAGACTTGCTGACCGCTCCCACGGCCGAGCTTGCCATCGGCCTCATGATCACACTTGCCCGCAAGATTCTTTCAGGGGACCGGGTCATCCGCGAAAAGCCATTCGCCGGCTGGCGACCGATACTCTACGGACTGGGTCTTGACGGCTCTAATGTCGGAATCGTCGGCATGGGGGCAGTGGGCCAGGCTGTCGCTCACCGCCTGTGGCCGTTCCGCTGCCGCATGTCCTATACCGACCAAACTCCTCTCTCGCCCACCAATGAAGATCGGCTGGGGCTGATACGGCGAAACTTATCGGATATTCTTGCCAACAGCGACTATCTGGTGCTCACACTGCCGCTCACGGCTTCGTCTCAACATCTGATCAATGCCGCCAGTTTGTCCGCCTTGAAACCGGGAGCGCTTCTCATCAATCCGGCTCGCGGCTCGTTAGTCGATGAAGCAGCCGTAGCCGACGCGCTGGAACAAGGCACGCTCGGCGGCTACGCCGCAGACGTGTTTGAAACCGAAGACTGGGCCCGGCCCGATCGGCCATCCGGTATCGAACCGCGCCTGCTTTCGCACCAAAACACTGTCTTTACACCTCATATCGGTTCGGCAGTCGACAATGTACGACGCGACATCGCTCTGGATGCCGCTCGCGATATTCTGCGTCACTTGGATGGCCTACCTATGAGAGGACGGCTCTTCTAGCGATCACACTGATCGATATCGGCCTTCAACGCATAAGCTTGGCGGCCGAGACGACATTGAAGGCGGAGTCCATGGCATCGATGGAGCCGCCGTTCTCGCCGACGATGCCAAGCAGCATGAGCGTGTTTGCCGTCGACGATCCTGCGGCGATCACCACCTTCTGCTTCAGGTCGGACCTTGCGATGTCGCTATACGAGGTCATCAAACTCTGAAAGTCATAAGCCGGACAGGTGACCGCAACGACCAAGTGCCGTAACGGCCGAGTAGACTTGAGTCGATGGTGGCTGCATCGGCGGGTGCATCGGCGGGTGATGGTGTGGATGGCGTCCGCAACCGGCATCTGATGTGCCAAAGTGAGTCGTTGTCAGATTCACTCAAAGGGAGCCATCCACGATGCCCGTTATGACAGTCGGTCTTGATCTTGCAAAACACGTTTTCCAGATTCATGCGATCGACGAAACTGGTGGAGTCGTCGCCCGTAAAAAGCTTCGCCGCTCGGAAGTGCTCGAATTCTTCCAGGCGCTGTCACCCTGCTTGATCGGCATGGTGGCCTGCGGTAGCGCTCATCATTGGGGCCGGGAGCTGACCGCGCTCGGCCACGACGTTCGGCTGATGCCGGCGGCCTACGTCAAGCCTTACATCAAACGAGGCAAGAACGACGCGGTCGACGCGGAGGCAATCTGCGAGGCGGTCACCCGACCGACGATGCGATTTGTCGAGATCAAGAGCGCTGAGCAGCAATCTGGCTTGATGCTGCACCGGACACGCGAGCTGCTGGTCCGGCAAAGGACCGCATTGATCAACTCGCTTCGCGGCCAGCTTGGCGAATTTGGATTGATCGCGCCGAAGGGCGTCTGGAGCATCCCCGACTTGCATGCGCTCGCCAAAAACGCGACCTCTGCCATCCTACCCGACGCGGTTCGCGGATGCGTCGAGCTGATCATGGGCCAGATCGACGATCTGCAGACGCGCATCCGGACCATCGAGAAGGCTATCCGCGTTCAAGTTCGCGCCAGCGAGGTTAGCCAGCGGCTGAAGACAATACCCGGCATCGGAGTAATCACGGCTTCCGCTCTCACCGCCACTATTGGCGACATCAAGGCCTTCAAGTCTGGGCGGCATCTAGCAGCTTGGATCGGTCTCGTGCCACGACAGTCCGGATCGGGCGGCAAGGTCCACATGGGCAGCATTTCGAAGAAAGGGGACGCCTATCTGCGCAAGCTACTCGTCCTCGGCGCCACCGCGGTGATCCGTTATTGTCGCAACAAGCCCGAGCTTGCCGGCTGGATTAACGCGCTGCTCCAGCGACGCCCCGCGCGTGTGGTGACGATCGCGGTGGCCAACAAGATGGCGCGGATTGCGTGGGCGATCATGAGCCGTGGCGAAACATTCCGCCAGGCGGCGTCTGCGATCGCCTGAGCTGAGATCGCGCCGACAAGGAAAGTAAGTTAGCTGCCGGAGTGGGACTATCGAATTGGTGAGAGCGACGACGACGTAATGGCAACCGGTCGAGACCGGGGATCAGGAAAACCCGAACCTGTGCATGCGCATCAAGCGCGACACGAGTGGCTGGGACCAGATCCGCGGACTACCATTAGGGCCCGCGGACAGGAATCCGCTTCGATGAGGCCGGATCGATGACCGCACCCCGACCAAACGTTGCTGAGACATCGAAAAAGTTCTTGCCAAGCGGACGCCATCCATCGATGCACAGGTGTGATCTCTGCGATCTTCTGCATTTTCTGCAATGTAAGGCAGAATTTTACCGAAATTTGCAGAACGGCCATGAGCTCCTATCTCTCAGAGATACTGTGAGGGATCGACGTGGTTGGAAACAAAGAACTGGAGGCCGGGCTTAAGGCCATGGCGGAGGACTTCCATCTGCCTGGTGGAGGACGCAAGAAGCTCGCGCGGCTTGTCGTCGGACACCTGTGGTGGTTCGATGCTGCCGAACAGCGGGGCATGAGTTGGCAAGACATGATCCGGGCGATGACTGCCGCCGGTGTGAACGGCAGAGGCAACAAGCCCATCACCGTTGGGACACTATCCTCAACGGTCTGGCGAGTACGGACGAAGGGAGAGGCGAGCGGTGCCCGCGAACAAGAACGGCCTGGACCAACGCCCACCCTACCGAGCGGGCAAACTCGGAAAAGCACAAAAAACTGCGGCACCGGCCAGCCGCGGCAACGCATACGAAAGGCCCCCCCGGAGAATAGTGATGATGACGAGCTCAGTCGACCTGCACCGAAGTGGGCGGTAGACAGAGAACGGTCCGGTCGGGCCAACAAGCATGTGCGGGCCTTTATGGACAGAGCCCGAGCCGTGCGCCGCCGATCAGAGGACGACTAGCAACGGCCGCACCTCGCCGAGGGCATGAGCCGGACCGTCAGCGGCTTTCGGCCTTCCAAATCGGCTCAGCGGGTTCGGCCCAGACCGGGCGCTCCGCAGTTCCCGCTCGATCGGCTTGTCGGCGAACCGCTGCCTACTCTTGCCGCGTTGTCGCTCAATCAGCTTAGGAAAGTCGACAACATCGATATCGAGGCGCATACCGAAATCCTTGGCGAGGATACTTTTCCGCGTGGGCAGGGACCTCGGGGGTCGGAACTACGAGTCGCGCCTGCCCCATCGGGGAAAAGCTTTTTTCCGCTCTTGACCCAGAAGGCGCACCCGCCGTATCCGGATGAGGGTCAGCCGGCGAGATAGACTCGGCGTTTGCCGTCCCTGCCGGTCACCCTGCTCACGATGTGTTCGGCGTCATCGCCTCTGAGACCAAATGAGGGACTTCACGAAAGGAGGATTTCTGGTTCATCGTAGCCGTCAGGAGCGAAGATGAAGCAGAAATCCGAACTGGGCAAAGCGCCCGCAGAACAAGTGCTAAAAGATATCCGGCGGCAGACGCGTCGGCAGTATTCGGCGGAAGAGAAGATCCGTATCGTGCTGGAAGGACTGCGCGGCGAGGAGAACATCTCCGAGCTGTGCCGCCGCGAAGGCATTGCCGCCTCGATGTATTACGGTTGGTCGAAGGAGTTTCTGGAGGCCGGCAAACGCCGCCTGGCGGGTGACACGGCCCGTTCCGCCACGTCCGGTGAGGTGAAAGACCTTCGCCGCGAAGCCTCCGAATTGAAGGAGGTGGTGGCCGACCTGACCCTGGAGAACCGCCTGCTCAAAAAAAGCATGAACGGGGCTGGGGAAAACGAGGCATGAGGTATCCAGCATCCGAGAAATCCGAAATAATCGCGCTGGTCGAGCAATCGCATCTGCCTGCCAGGCGCACGTTGGAAAAGCTCGGCATCCCGCGAGCCACCTTTTATAGATGGTACGATCGCTATCGCGAGGGTGGCATCGAGGCGCTGGCCGATCACCGCTCCAAGCCGGACCGGGTCTGGAATCGCATCCCGGACGATGTCCGCGGTCAGATCGTCGATCTGGCACTGGAACACCCCGAGCTGTCGCCGCGAGAGCTGGCGGTGCGCTTCACCGACGAGAGAAAATACTTTGTCTCCGAGGCTTCGGTCTATCGGCTGCTGAAGGCGCACGACCTGATCACCAGCCCCGCCTATGTGGTGATCAAGGCGGCTAATGAGTTCAAGGACAAGACCACGGCGATCAACCAGCTTTGGCAGACCGACTTCACCTACCTCAAGATCACTGGCTGGGGCTGGTACTATCTATCGACGGTGCTCGACGACTTCTCTCGTTACATTGTGGCCTGGAGGCTTGGTCCCACCATGTGCGCCTCCGACGTCACGGCCACGCTCGATCAGGCGCTTGCCGCCTCAGGCCTGGACCACGTCAATATAAAGCAGCGGCCACGGCTTCTGAGCGACAACGGATCAAGTTACGTCGCGGAAGATCTGGCCACCTGGCTCAAGGGCAAGGATATGCAGCATGTGCGCGGTGCGCCGTATCATCCCCAGACCCAAGGCAAGATCGAGCGCTGGCATCAGACCTTGAAGAACCGCATCCTGCTCGAGAATTACCATTTACCGAGGGACCTCGAACGTCAGGTCAGCGGCTTCGTCGAACACTACAACCATCACCGCTATCATGAGAGCATCGACAACCTCACGCCTGCGGATGTTTACTTCGGCCGAGCCGAAACCATCCTGACTGAGCGTGCGCGCATCAAACGTGAAACCATTGCAAACCGCCGCTTGCAGCATCGATTGCAAGCCGCTTAAACTTTAACCCTAGATGAGCCAGATCCTCCCTTCTCGAAATGCCTGAGCGGTCTCAAATTATCTGACGACGAACACTCACGATGAAGAACAAGCGATTTGCATAGGTGTGTCGGATTGGTCTGCCCCCATAAGGTGGTCCGGTTTCAGTCTTAATGCATGATCGGCTTTTCGGCTATCGCCTGAACTGATGGTGGAGCCGATCCGCGCGGCGGTGCAGGCCAGACCATGGCCTCCGGCGCCGGTGGTTTGTAGCCGAGCGATGAGTGTGGCCGCTCGGTGTTGTAGTAGCGTCGCCAAGCCTCAATAATGATCTTTGCCTCGGCAAGGCTGTAGAAGATTTCACCGTTGAGCAGTTCGTCGCGTAGCTTCGAGTTGAAGCTCTCGCAATAACCGTTCTCCCATGGACTGCCAGGTTCGATGAACGCGGTCTTCGCACCGACAGCGGCGATCCAGTCCCGCACGGCCTGAGCGATGAACTCCGGGCCGTTGTCGGAACGAACATGACCAGGCACGCCGCGCAGGATGAACAGGTCTGACAGGGCGTCGATGACGTCGGTCGAGTTGAGCTTGCGATCGATGCGGATTGCCAGACATTCCCGGGTGAACTCGTCGATGATGTTGAGCATGCGGAACTTCCTGCCATTGTGGGTCCGGTCCTCGACGAAGTCGTAGGACCAGACATGGTTGGGATGCTCCGGCCGCAGCCGGACGCACGATCCGTCATTCAGCCAGAGCCGGCCTTTCTTCGGCTGCTTTTGGGGGACCTTCAGCCCCTCCCTCCGCCAGATCCGCTCGACACGCTTGGCATTCACCATCCAGCCTTCGGACCGCAGCATCGCCGTGATCCGGCGATAGCCATAGCGGCCGTAGCGTGAGGCAAGACGAATGATGTCAGCGGTCAGCGCCTCATCATTTGCTCTGCCTCCACTCCCGCACGACCTTGGCGATGAACTCCGGGCCGTTGTCGGAACGAACATGGCCCGGCACACCGCGCAGGATGAACAGGTCTGACAGAGCGTCGATGACGTCGGTGGAGTTGAGCTTGCGAGCGAGACGGATCGCGCCTTGGCGCCCTGAATGTATCCAGAGGAATAGGTTACAAACTCTCGAAGGTTCTTGATGTGCGTCGCAAAGCTTTCAGCTGCACCCGATAGTTTCGGATGCTGCTTAGCGATGACAAGTAGCTCCTTTTGCGTCGTTTCCAGCTCGTGCAGCGCCGAGCCGAATTCGTGGGTCATGAATCCAGCGACCACGCCAAGCAAACTCATAACTTCAAGTTGCTGCTCGCGTTCGTAAGTCGCTTCCTGATGTTGAGTTGCGAGCGATTGCGTTTCCGCAAGCGCCGTAACGATTCGGGACTTTTGCGCAGTGGTTATAAGCGGGTTAGCCTCGATCTCCGCGATTGCAGAGCGCGTCTCCCGACGAATGGACGCTAACATTTCCCGATGTTTGGCTTTTTCCTGCTCTTGCTGGGTGCGCCTATCGCTGTAGGCCATAGCCTCTACGGCACCGCGCACCATCGAGCGCAGCTCGTTGAATGCCTCGTTCTCAACGAAGCCCTCTCTATCCGCCGACGCTACAAGGCCGGTGCGCCCCCGGCCCGATGCTTGACTATTACGGGCATCGACCTGAACGAAGCCCACGAGCTGAGCCGACTGAGGTAACCGCAGCATCCAATTTTCAACGGTCGAGGACTTAACCTGAGCGGGCATCGGAAAGTATTTGAGAGCCAGAGGAGAACGCGGCTCCCTCCGCCGCCGTGCCACGTCGGCCTGAAGCTGTAACCAGTCGTCCGAAAGGGACCCGTACGGCTGAACGCGAAAGCTTCGATCGAACACCGCCACGCCGCCATTTTCGAGAACCCAACGTTGCGCGACGCGGCCGTCGACCGTTAACCGAGACGCTCTTGCCCGACATTGTGAACCGGTTTGATGTCCAGCACGAGGTCTTGGAGGGGCATTCCAGGCAACTCGTCAACGTAACGCTTGCGCTGAGGCACGCCTCCCTGCTTCAGCGGCCAGTGGATCCTTCCGGCCGCATCGAGCCGATCAAGCTCGCCATGCGGCACCGCCCAGTGGCGGCCCTTGGCGCTAACGTTGATGCCCCGCCATGGCTTTCCACTCTCGCCGTTGCGCGTCCCGGCGCCTGTCAGGTCGGCTCGTCGCCACTTCCTGCCATCTGGGTCTTCATGCACGAAGAATGAATTGATGTATTCCTGATCGTATGACTGATGAACATCCTCCCACGTGAATTCGTCGGAAGCACTATAAAAGAGGATGACATCGTGAATCGGCCCCCACCGCTTCGCCGAATTGTGGGCGCTCGTTCGCTTCCAAATAATCTCGCTTCGGAACTTGTCTGGCCCAAAGATTCCATCGAGCAAGATTTTCAGGTAGTGGCTGGCGGTCGGATCGCAATGCAAGTAGAGGGAGCCGGTCCGCTTGAGAACGCGGCGCAACTCTACGAGTCGCTGGGCCATCATCACCAAGTAGGCCATCATATCGCTCTCGCCGAGAGCGGACCTCAAAGCAGATACAAACGTTGCGGTTGGCCCGCCGACGTGAGTCATGATTTCGTGGTAGGCAGCCTCAGCTTCTCCCGTGTGCCATGACCAAAAGTCTAAGAAAGCGCCAACCTGCGCGGAGGTGACCTCTTCAACCGGGCTCTTGAATAGGACGTTATACCGAGCTTGGCTGTTGAACGGCGGATCCAAATAAACAAAGTCAACGCTTTCGTCCTTGATCTGCCGGCGAAGTATTTCGAGATTGTCCCCGAAGAATAATTTATTTGGCGAGGTAGCCGCAACACGTACCGAACTTTTAGCCATAGACCCCACTCCACAATGGGGCAATGAATGCGGTTAACCTGCCAACAAGCGCTTTTACTTTGCCGTAAGGACGACTCTTTTTGACGCGTAAGGTTAATCAATCCTTTTACTTCGGCCAATGGACTATGGATCATGAATGGTTTCGGCAGCTTGTTGCATGTCTGATTGCACTATCCGGTTCGATGAACGCCGTACGCGGCTGCGAGCTTATCCGCAGATGCGCGATGATCGTATCAGCTACGAGCAGTGCCAGGAAAAGCCTGGTAGGTGCATGCCTAGAAATTGGATCGGCGATTGTTGTACGTCGAGACCCAAACTCCTTCGCGAAAACGAATGGAGGGATTAGCGGGCGGACCGCGCGGAAATGCCAGCAGATGCATCCGAGAACAACTCTAGACAGCGGCTTGGCAATTCTTGCTTTTAGCAGTGGAAGACAGGCCCCGTCCGGCGAGTGCCGGGCGGGGCTTCTCGAAGCGGTCTCAGTCGGCGCTCTTGCGCGGCCGCGACCAGAGAAGCGTGTAGCCTTCGCCGCCTTCGTCATCGAACAGGTTGGCGTAGATCGGCGAGTTGAAGGAGGGATCGTCGAGCTTGAGTGAGAGATAGTCGCGACCCTCCTCAGAGCGCTTCGACCATGCTGCCCCGATCTCGGCCCGGCGCACATAGACGCGGTGGCTCGGAGCGTTGTCGTTGGAGCGATTGGGCTCGGCGACGATGCGGACGCCCTTGGCCTGCAGGCTCAGCGTGACGATCTCTCCCTGAAAATCGTTACCGACCTTCTTGAACGAACCGATGGTAGCCATATCAAGTCTCCTTGCGTTGTTTCGGACCGCGACCACCGCGGCCTCGATGGCGATGACCAGGCCGAATGACGAGCGGCGACGCACCCGCAAGGGCCGAAGCACCGCGGAGGACGCCATGGCTTGCGACTTTCTTGAATATGTGGACGCCCTTCCCTCGGCCCAATTCAGGCCGAGCATAGATATTGAAGACAGGCTCACTCGAAAGGGACCGCATATGTCGCTGACAATCGGACTGGATATCGCGAAACACATCTTTCAAGTTCACGCAGTCAACGATTCTGGTGAGCCTGTCGTCCGTCGCAAATTGCGGCGGTCCGAAGTGCTGGCTTTCTTTGCGAAGCTCGAACCGGGCGTGATCGGAATTGAAGCCTGCGGTACGGCGCATTATTGGGGGCGAGCACTCAGCGAGCTTGGCCATGAGGTCAAACTCATGGCACCCCACTACGTGAAGCCATACGTCAAGCGCAGCAAGACCGACGCGGCGGACGCCGAAGCAATTTGCGAGGCGGTAGAACGACCAACTATGCGGTTTGTGCCGATCAAGACGACAGAACAGCAAGCCATCCAAATGGTTCATCGCGCGCGATCGATGCTCGTGCGCCAGCGTACCATGTTGGTCAACGCCATCCGCTCGCATCTCGCCGAATTCGGCCTCGTGACAGGACTTGGTCTGGCCAAGACAGCAGCCCTGGTGGCAGAAGTGCTCAAGGCCGGCGAGGATGAATGTCCGATCCCAGAGGTCGCGCGAACGGTCGTCCGCTGTCTGACGCAACAGGTCGGCCTGCTCGACAAGCAGATCCGCCGGCTCGATGTCGAACTCCTCGCTTGGCATCGCAGCAACGCCGCAAGCAAGCTGTTGGCGAGCATTCCTGGCGTCGGCATCGTGACGGCGACCGCGATCGCTGCGACCGTGCCCGATCCGGCTTACTTCGAATCGGGGCGAGCCTTCGCCGCCTGGCTCGGACTTACGCCCAGAGCAAATTCCTCTGGCGGCAAGGATCGGCTCGGCCGGATCACCAAGATGGGCAGCCAATATATACGCACACTGCTGGTCGTCGGCGCCACCGCAGTCGTCAGGTCCGCCCGCATCAAGGATGGAAGTTGGCTCTCGGAGTGGGCGCGATCGCTGCTCGAGAAGAAGCCCGCACGTCTTGTGACCGTGGCTTTGGCCAACAAGATGGCGCGGGTGGCTTGGGCGGTCTTGACACGTGGTCAGCAGTTTAGGCCGAGTCTTGTCGCGGCTGGCTAACCGGTAAGGGAAGCAATTAACGGCTTCGGGAGAGGTGCAAGGGAAGTGATGCAGTCGATCTGACCCACGTATCAGGACAGACCGTTCGCGAGATTGCGCATCATGGCGCGCTTTCTTGAAAGGGACCTGATACGCGGACTCATTCAGGGCCCGCGGCCGTATGCGCCGTCTTTGAGAGGCCGGACATATGGTAGCACCTGATCGAAACTGCACTTATGCTTCCTTTTTCTTCTTCCCCCGGAGGGGGCGTCCACATATGTCTCGCGAGGAATGGGCTTTAGCCCAGGGGAAGAAAGTCGCAAGACTGGCGTTGCGTCTCAGACGGTCGAGGCGCAGCCGGTCTTCGGCCAGATCAAGCCATCAAAGAGGCGAGGTGTTCGCGTGCTGAACAACATTGAGAGGAGACGTGACTGGCATCGGTCGTACGATACGAGAGGTGGCTTGTTTTCAGGGGGAAGAGAGAGAACATGCAGTAAAGTGGGCGGATCACTCGCTGAACATGAGCGCCTGCGAGCTGGCTCCGATCCAGCACAAAGCGCGCAGAAGCGATAGTCATGGTTACGAAGTGCTGCGAGGAAGGCCCAACTATCGGATCGACCTGATGTCACCGCGCGTAACGTTCGAAGCAATCGATACGGAGGCGAAGGTTGCAGGCTGCTCTGGTCGTGGCCGCGAGCGCAATCGAAGACGCGTTCAAGCCCGATCGGGTCTCGACAGGCGCCTTTCAATGGAGACAGCACTTGGCAATCGCACAGAGGCTTCAATGCAGGCCGTACGGATACAGACGGAGGTCGCGTATGACGGCGATAGTCGGAAGGGTTAAAAAAGCGCCTGATCTTTTGAAGCGTGCTCGCAGTAGCGAGCACGTCATGAGGCGCTAGACGCGATCGCGGCGCTATGCGCCGCTGTCGCCAAATTTCCAGACCGGGATTCCCATCCCATCGTCAGCATGAGATCGTTGCGCTTGAATGGTGCCGACTTGGCGTGCTTCGACCAATCCGGCTTGAATGCGACTTGCGGAACCTTGCGGTTCGTCGCCCACTTGGCTGCAATCAGCTCGGCGCCCTTCGGTGAGCCTCCATGCAACAGAACCATGTCGCTGTGCTTGGCGTGAACCTTGTCGAGGCGATCCCAGATCAGATGATGGTCATCGAAGTCGAGGCCTCCGGTCAGTGCGACCTTGGGTCCGACCGGAACAAGCACCTCAGTCTCGGCGCGACGCTTTGCGGCGAGAAAGTCTCTGGAGTCGATCACCGCGGAGGTGACCGAGCGATGGTCAATGAGTGACCCGGATCGCGGGCGCCACAGCGAACCAGTGTGGATTTCGAATTGTGCGATGGCCTGTTCGCGGAACAGCTCCATGCAATTGCGGCGTTCGATCAGGGAAAGCCCTTCCGTGATGAGCCGCTCGAGTTCGACCGACCGCACTTCGGAGCCATCCTGCTCGTGTTGACTTGCGCGCTGTACCTGCTCATTGCTGTCGAGCTGGCGCTCGATCCGGTTGACGGCTCGATGGAACAGATTGACCGTCGACCAGAGCAGGTCTTCCAAGTCCGGCTCCATGCGGCTGTCACTCAGGGTGGCCACGAAGGCATCGAAGATGTCGGCGACAGCGCCGGCGATCGACTTGGCTTCGGGAAGGGGCCTCGGATCGGGTTCGTCGGTGAATGGTCGGTAACCGTAGAGTTGCAGTTCGGTCAGAACGTGGTGAAGCTGGGATGAACCATGCTGCGATTCAAATTCGGTGTCGTCACGATCGGTCATGGGACGATGCCCTCCGTGGATCGGCCGCGACCATCGCGGCCTTCGTGGCGATCACTCAGGCGGCGGGCGGGCCGGACCAGAACCCGGAGCAACGCGGAGGGCCGAAGCGACAGCGGAGGATGGCTGGGCGCGGCTATTTTGCTTCGCGATGCAAAGGCGGGATGGACTGATCGATGGATTTAGGCGGAGACGGC